>NZ_PJAY01000038.1:0-236 GCF_002836635.1 Stenotrophomonas sp. Bg11-02 | reverse complement strand
TGGCACAACGGGTTCCCGGGCATGCCCAGCGTGGAAATCCCGCTGTACACCAACCCCGATGTGACCGACGGCGGGACCTTGCTGGACACCAGCAACGACCCCAAGCACCAGCCGAGCGCGTGGGTGCAGCGCACCAGCTCCGCCGGCACCATCCGTCTGATGGTGGGCGTGGAGTTCCAGATCTGGGACCGGTCCACGAAGGGCAAAGACAAGCAGAACAGCGACCAGATCCAGAT
>NZ_PJAY01000037.1:0-307 GCF_002836635.1 Stenotrophomonas sp. Bg11-02 | reverse complement strand
CGAACTGGTCGTGCTGCCGGCCGGCCAGGGCGTGCTGCCGGCCGGGGCCCTGCTGAAGGCCGACAACACCGCGGCCGAGGACGGCGCCGAGGCGGTGAAGGTCCTCTATGGTGCGGTGGACACCGGTGCCCCCGGAACGGCGTTGCCCTCGAAGGGCACCGCGGTGGTGCGTGACGCCGAGGTGTTCGGCGAGATGCTTTCCTACGGTAACGCCACCGACGATCAGAAGCTGCTCAGTGCGCTGAGCCTGGCCGAGTCCGGAATCATCGTGCGCTGGACCAAGAAGCCGGTTGCATCCAACACTGCG
>NZ_PJAY01000051.1:0-191461 GCF_002836635.1 Stenotrophomonas sp. Bg11-02 | reverse complement strand
AGTCGAGAGGCGGAGGATGGTCGGCAGCGTCAGATGTGTATAGGAGACGGGTCCTGGTGGCACAGCCTCAACTGGGAACGCATCTTCGAAACCTACGGCCTGCCGCTGATCGCCGCCATCGTGGTGCTGCTGGTCGGCATCTGGCTGGCCCGACGCGTGTCCAACGTGCTGCCACGCGCCACCGCGCGGGTCGGCATGGACCCGATGCTCGGCAGCTTCATGCGCAATGTGGTGTATGCCGCTGCGCTGGTGATCGTCGCGGTGCTGGCCATCGCCACGCTGGGCGTCCCGATCTCCCCGCTGCTGGCGGTGCTGGGTACCGCGGGCCTGGCGATCGGCCTGGCCTTGAAGGACTCGCTGTCCAACATCGCTTCCGGGGTGATGCTGGTGACCCTACGGCCGTTCCGCGTGGGCGACGTGGTGACCGTGGCAGGACAGACCGGCACCGTGCGCGACGTGCGCATCTTCCAGACCGTCATCACCGGCGCCGACAACCAGCACACCACCATCCCCAACACGCTGATCACCGCCGCCCCGATCATCAACCTCACCGCCGAGCCGACGCGCCGCGTGGAGCTGGTGATCGGCATTGGTTACGAGGACGACATCCAGCTGGCGCGCGATACCGCGCTGTCCATCATGAAGGCCGACAAGCGCGTGCTGGCCACCCCGGCGCCGGACGTGGTGGTCTACGAACTGGGCGCGCACTCGATCAACCTCGGCATCCGCTGCTACGTCAACGCCGCCGACCACTTCGGCACCAAGGTGACGCTGCTGGAGCAGTTGAAGCTGGGCTACGACAAGGCCGGCATCAACATCCCGTATCCGCAGCAGGACATGCACCTGTACCTGCACGGCAAGGACGGCAGCGTCACCAACGCCGAAGCCCTGGTGCGCGACCCGCGCTGAGACCCGGTAGTGACGACCGCTGGCCGTCATGCCCCTGCTCCTGGTGGTGACGACCGTTGGTCGTCACGTTCCTGCCTTCCGCTGCGCTCGCCGAGCATGGCTCGGCGCTACCGCCCGCTACGCTTCCGCAGCCTCCAACACCGGGTAATCGGTGAATCCTTCCACCCCGCCACCAAAATAGGTTGCCCGGTCCGGCTCGTTCAACACCGCACCGGCCTGCAATCGTTGCGGCAGGTCCGGGTTGGCAATGAATGGCCGGCCGAAACCGATCAGATCGGCCCAGCCCTTCGCCAGTGCCTCTTCGGCACGCGCCAGGGTGTACTTGCCCGCATAGATCAACGTGCCGCTGTAGATGATCCGCAGTGCCTCCTTGAACGCCACCGGCATCAGCGGTGCGTCTTCCCAGTCGGCCTCGGCAATGTGCAGATAGCCCACGCCGAGCTGATCGAGCACGTGCGCCGCGGCCAGATAGGTGGCCTGCGGCGTGTCATCCACCGCCCCCTGCAGCGTAGTCAGCGGTGCCAGCCGCACCCCTACCCGCTCGCCGCCGGCCACCTCGACCACCGCCGCCGCCACTTCGCGCAGGAAGCGCAGGCGGTTGCCCAGCGCGCCACCGTAGCCATCGGTGCGCTGGTTGGCCTGTGAATCGATGAACTGGTTGATCAGGTAGCCGTTGGCACCGTGCAGCTCCACCCCGTCAAAGCCTGCGTCCAATGCATTGCGGGTGGCCTGTGCGTACTCGGCGACGATGCCTGGGATCTCCTGCTCCAACAGCGCCCGCGGCATCGAATGCTGGATCATCTCACCCACCCCGGACTGCGGCCCGGCACCCGTGGGATCAACGAACACCTTCACTCCCTCGGCCTGCAGCGCGGACGACGAAACCGGTGCAGCATTACCCGGCTGCAGGGCCACGTGGGACACCCGTCCCACGTGCCACAGCTGGGCGAAGATGCGCCCGCCCGCGGCATGCACCGCGTCAGTGACCACGCGCCAGCCTTCGATCTGCGCGGGGCTGTGGATGCCCGGCGTCCACGCATAGCCCTGCCCCTGCGGGCTGATCTGCGTGCCTTCGCTGACGATCAACCCGGCCGAGGCGCGTTGGGCGTAGTACTCCGCCATCTCAGCGGTGGCCACGTTGCCTTCGGCGGCCCGCGAGCGGGTCATCGGCGGCATCACGATACGGTTGGCCAGCCGCAGCGGACCCAGGGAATACGGGGAGAACAGCATGGAAAATCCTTGCGCGATGAGCATGCAACAAGGATGGGGGCCGGCCGACGCCGCTTACAGGTCCATCCGGGCAATACAGTTGTGCCTGCCGCGCAACGATGCGATGGCGCTCCTCGGTTACCCCTGCGCGATGCGCTGGTAACACGCCTGCACCACGTCCTCGCCGTACTTGCGTTCCAGCCGGCGCACGATGAAATGGCCACGCGCCACGTCCTGGTAGTAATCGGTGAACATGGTGTTCAACGCCGCACCGGTGGCCGCACCGACGATCGGCACCGCCTGCGCGGCGAACTTCTCGGTGATCACCACGCCGAACCGCGCGGCCACTTTTTCCACCAGCTTCGCCAGCAGTTTGCCGGCCTCTTTCGGCGCCACGCCCAAGGTCAGGTTGCGGCCGGCCACCACCCGCCCGGCCAGCTCGGCCGACAGGTGCCGCACCACGTCGGCGGTGAAGCCACGTGCCAGGTAATAGCCGGTTTCACTGGCGTCATCGCTCTTGGCATTGCCGCCCAGCGCGAACACTTCCAGGCAGGCCTGCCGGGTAGACATGTCAGCCAAGTCGAAACCCTCGCTGCGCGCCACATCGGCCACCGCGCGCATCATGATGGTGGTGGACACCGGCAGTTCGATCAGCAGCGCGGCGAAACCAAACGCACCGCCGACCGCACCGGAGGTCGCCGCGGCCAGCTTGTGCCAACGCGTGGAGGCGGACTTGCCCGGCGTGTTGTCCATGCTCATCAGCGCGCCCTGCACCGCCTTGTAGAGCGCCGCCTGCACGGCGCCGTGGATGCGGCTGGACACCGCGTTGGGCAACCGGCTCACCGCGAACTCCAGCGGCGTGCCGACCAGGTTGGCCATGCGCGCGGTGATGGTGGGGGCCTCCAGCAGGCTCACCGCCCGCTGCAGGTCGGCCCAGTCCTGGGGCTGGTGGGCGATATCACGGGGAAGCAGGATCGGCTCGTTCATGGGCCGATCTTAGCGCTGCGGAGTTGAACGGCCGGGTGATGACAATCGGGTAGTGACGGCCGCTGGCCGCCAGTGGGTCGCGGTCGATGACAGTGATGACGGCCAGCGGCCGTCACTACCCATCAGCCCGGCAGGCCCGCCAGCGTGCCCATGAACTGCCGGTAGTGCTTCAGTTCGTTGATAGAGTCATGCACGTCGCTCAGCGCGGTGTGGTTGCTGTTCTTGCCCACCCCGGCGGCCACCGCCGGGGCCCAGCGCTTGGCCAGCTCTTTGATGGTGGACACATCCAGGTTGCGGTAGTGGAAGTACTTCTCCAGCCGCGGCATTTCACGGTGCAGGAAACGGCGGTCCTGGCAGATCGAATTGCCACACATCGGCGAGGCGCCCGCGCCGATCCATTCGGCCAGGAAATTCACTGTCGCCGCTTCGGCCTGGCCCAGGCTGACCTGGCTGTCCACCACGCGCTGCCACAGGCCCGAGCGACGGTGCTGGTTGCGGTTCCACTCGTCCATCGCGTCAAGCCGCTCCACCGCGTGGTGGATGGCGAACTCCGGGCCTTCGGCAAGCACGTTGAGCTGGGCATCGGTGACCACCGTGGCGATCTCGATGATGGAATCGTTGTCGGTGTCCAACCCGGTCATTTCCAGGTCGATCCAGATCAATCGGTCATTGCCCGCGCCGGTGTCGGCCATCGTGTTGCCTCGCTGTGGGCGGGCCGCAGGCTCGCCATGAATGGATGCGCCATGATAGCGCGCCGTTCAGCATTCGTCGGCACCCGGCGCATCCAGCGACAGCAGCGGGCGGCCGCGCTTGGCCCGGAAATAATTGGTCAGCCGGGTGCTCGCCTCGCGTGCCAGCACACCGCCGTGGATCTCTACCCGGTGGTTGTGGCGCGCATCGCCGAGCAGATCGAACACGCTGCCGCAGGCCCCGGTCTTCGGGTCGGTCGCTGCATACACCAGCCGCCCCACGCGCGCATGCACGATCGCCATCGCGCACATCGCACAGGGCTCCAGGGTGACGTACAGCGTGCTGCCCATCAGCCGGTGGTTCTGCAGCGCCCTGCCTGCCCGTCGCATCGCCACGATCTCGGCATGCGCGCTGGGGTCGTGCTCGGCGATGTTGAGGTTCCAGCCTTCGCCCAGCACTTCACCTTCGGCACTGACCAGTACCGCACCGACCGGTATCTCGTTGAACTCGCGCTGTGCGCGCTCGGCCAGCGCCAGTGCTTGGCGCATCCAGTGTTCGTCGGCATCGTGGACCGGCAGCGCATCAGACATGCGGCGCCGCCTTGGCCAGGAAGGCCTCGAAGGCAGCCAGGGTCGCCTCGCTGACGTGGTGTTCGATGCCTTCGGCATCGCGCCGCGCGGAATCGGCATCCACGCCGAGCGCCAGCAGGAAGCGCTCCACGGTCTGGTGGCGCACGCGCACATCACGCGCCAGCTGCTCCCCGGCCGGGGTCAGGAACACGCCGCGGTACGGGCGCTGGATCGCCCAGCCTTCCTTGACCAGGCGCTTGAGCGCCTTGGCAACCGTCGGCTGGGCCACCCCGAGGCGGCTGGCGATGTCCACCTGGCGCGCCTCGCGGCCATCGGCGATCAGGTCGGCGATCAGCTCCACGTAGTCTTCCACCAGCTCGGACCGGCGCGCCTCGCGCACCTGCGCGAAGCCCTCCATGTGGACCTGGGTGGCGGGCAGGACGGATTTCGGGCGGGTGCTGTCGGGCATGCGGGTATTGTACGCGGGCGCCTGCAGGGCCGCTGAGCATGACGGCCAGCGGCCGTCACTACCCTGCCGCCTTGGTAGCGCCGAGCCATGCTCGGCGAGCGCAGCGGAAGGCACAAGCGTGACGACCAGCGGTCGTCACCCACCATCGCACCAGCATGACGGCCAGCGGCCGTCACTACCGTGTGCGGTTCAACGCTTGTCCAACAGGTACAGGAACTCGGTCACATGGGTGTCCCGGGCGCCCAGATTGCGGCTGCCGCGGAAGGTGTTGTAACGCGTGTCCATCACGCTCAACGCGCCCATCGCTTCCAGCGCGGCAACGAAGCGCTCGTGACTGATGAAGCCCTCCGAGTTGTACGAGATCAACACGAAACGGGCGCGAACCTGCGCCACCGCGTCGAACAGCGCGGCCTCGGCCAACCGGGCCTTGTTGTAATCCGACCGGTTCCAGTCGGTCGGAATGCCCGAGACCCGACTGACCTGCAACGGCCGCTGGTAATCACACAGCAGGTTCAACATGAAGTAGTTCGAACCATACGGATGCTCGTTGTAGGGCGGATCGAAGTACGCTACGTCCACCGTGCCCAGCTCGCGCACCAGCGCATTGGCATCGCGGCGGTGCAGCTGTACCTCGCACGCAAAGCGACTGAACACCGGCGCCTGCACCTCGATCGGGCGCAGGATACGTGACAGCGCATTGCGTGCCGTGCCACCAAACTGGCCCACGCCTTCGCGGTTCTTGTGGAAGCCTTTGAACACGCCGGAGGTGTTGGTGTACATAGACGCCTGCGCCAGCACCGGCGCCAGCAGGAACGGCTTCAACGCCACCGGCGTATCCACCAGCACCTGGCAGAAGGTATCCAGGAACATCGCGTTGCGCCGCGTATAGAACACCCGCTCACCAGGCTGGATGTCATCGTCGTCCAGCGGCGCATAGAGTTCGCACAGGAAGCCCGGCGCCAGTTCGCGCCGCATACGGTGCGCAACGCGGGCCAGTTCGTCATCCAGAGCCGCCGCATCCACGTCGGCCGCGTTGGCCTGGTAGCAGCGGTTGCCGACCTCGCTGTAGCGCTCCAGGTCATTGCACTGCAGGGTGGCGGCATGCCGGCGGGCCAGCCGCGCCACCACCCCGGAGCCGGAAAACAGGTCCAGAAAATCGATGCGCGCCTTGCCCAGGCAGTCCTTGGCGTGTGCGATGCCCGCCTCCACGAACGGCAGCAGGGCGCGCTTGTTGCCGATATAGGTGATCAGCTGGCTGCGCAGGTAGGCCGCGTGCTCGGCAGGCACGGAGTCGGTGGAATCTTCCTGCGGAGTCAAACGGTTCCCCTGATCACATGATGGCCTTCGAAATTCCCCGCCATGGTAGCGCCGAGCCACGCTCGGCGGGGCGTGCAGTGCAGTCAATCACGTCTGGGATCGGGCATTTTCGCCGCGCATGGCGCGGCGCTACCGATGCGATCCGGTTACCCGTGCGCCAACGTTTTGACGCAAACAAAACATCAAACTGGTAAAAAGGACGATCTATTCGTCACGAATCGAGCACATGTCGCCAAGGAACGGAGACAACAACGCAGCCCCGCACGCCGGTTCGAGCCCCAGGCTCCCGCGTGTGCGCCCTGCCCTGCGCCCGCCACCGGCGCGCTCGATGGCTTGCGTGGCCACCGCATGACCGCATCGATTTTCCCCTTCCCACCCGCAACCAGGAGGCCCCCCGTGCGCCGAACGTTTTTGCCGTGCGCTGCCCTGCTCCTCCTCACCGCCTGCCATCCGGAGAACGCCATGAACCAGGAAATCACCACCGCCGAACAGGACGTCGAAAACGGCGGCCGCGGCCTGGCCAAGCTCAATCCCAGCCCACGCCAGGCGTTCGAGCTGGTGCTGAGCCTCGCCGATGCCCCCGGTGCATTCGCCGTGGTGGAAGGCGTGGCCCAGTACGACGTCACCAATGAGCAGGAATGCGGCCGCATCGTTCCGGCCACCGGCATGGCCGCGCGCATCACCAGCCAGGAGCCGGTGCAGCTGAAGAAGGTGTCCGATACCGAGTACCGCGGCACGGTCTACCTGGACCGCATGCTGGATGAGGATTACTACGGACGCGGTGTCTGCAAGTGGACCTTCAGCGGCGCTGGCGCGATGTTGAAGGCCACCGGCGCCGACGGCGAAACCCGCTTCACCTCGTTCATCGAAGCCGATCAGTTCATCGCCGGCAAGGCACTGACCCGCCATTACCCGGACCGCGATTACCCGCGCGTGGAATCGGTGCCGGACTTCGGCCAGGCCGGCCACGAAGACCCGTCGCGATTCCGCCCGGAGCTGCAGGATGCGCTGTTCACCGCCACCCTGACCGCCCATGAGGTGCGCTGATGCCGCTCACCCACCGCGACTACGCCGCACTTTCCGCCGATGCGTATGAAGACCACAAGGTCGGCCGTCGCGCGCCCGGCCAGGAAGAAGTTGTGCCGCTCAACGGGCACAACTACAAGGTGCTGGAGCACGTAAACAACCGCCAGAACGGCTACCAGGGCACGATCTACCAGCGCGAGGACACCGGCGAGATCATCGTCTCCCACCGCGGCACCGAGGAGATCCTGCAGGACGCCGTGCTTGCCGATGGCGGGATGGTGCTGGCGCGCTACAACCTGCAGGCCAACGATGCCATCGCGCTGACCCAGCGTGCGGTCGCGTTGTCCAAGCACATCGGCGAGAACGAAGGCCGGGCCCCGGAAGTCAGCGTCACCGGGCATTCGCTGGGCGGCGCGCTGGCCCAGGTCACCGCCCACCACTTCGACCTCAAGGGCGAAACCTTCAACGCCTACGGCGCAGCCAGCCTGGGCCTGCGCATCCCCGAAGGCGGCACCAGCGTGCTCAACCATGCCATGGCATCGGATCCGGTGAGCGCAGCCTCCGGCCATTACGGTGAGGTCCGCCTGTACGCCAGGCCGGATGAGATCCGCACGCTGGGCAACGCCGGCTTCAGCAACAAGTGGTACAACGGCGTGATTCCGGATTCGGCGCTGGTCGCAGCGGCCGGCTCGCTGGGCGCGCACAAGCTCGGCAATTTCGCAGACGCCGGATCGGTGCTGGACGACCCTGCCACGCAGGCCTTGGCCAAACAGAACGCGCGGATGATCGATGAGTACCGCGACAAGATGGAACTGCTGCGCGGCGCGGTCACCACCGGTGCGCGCGGCGTGCCGGGCGTGGCCGTGGACCTCTACGACCGCATCCGCGGCCCGCTGGATCCCGGCGAACCGGCCCGCAAGGCGGCCGAAGACGCGCACAAGCGCGATGGTGCCATGCGCATGGACAGCCCCGGCCACCCCGGCAACCTGCTGTTCCAGGACGCATTGCGAGGCGTGGAGGCGCAGGACCTGCGCGCAGGCCGCACGCCAGACCAGCACACCGGCCAGTTGGCCGGCAGCCTGGCAGCGGAGATGCACGCCAACGGCGGCACCCGCATCGACAGCGTGCTGATGAGCAGCGATGCCTCGCGCACGTTCGGCGTGCAGGGCCAGGCCAACGACCCGGCTCACCTGCGGGTTTCGGTGGCGACTACCGAGGCGATGAACATTCCGCTGGAACAGAGCAGCGAGCGCATGCAGCTGGCAGCCAGCCAGCGCACCGGACAGGAGCAGGAACTTCAGTTGGCCCAGCAGCAGAATGCAGCGCGGCAGATGCATGCCTGATCGCACCTCGCTGCCATTTACCGGATCGGCGAAGAGGCGTTCCCTTCGCACGCCGATCCTGCCCTGCTTTGTCCTGCTGTTGCTTACTGCCTGCCACTCCGAGACCGTCATGAACCAGGAAATCGCCACCGCAGAACAGGACGTCGCACAGGGCGGCCGCGGTCTCGCCAAGCTCAATCCCGCACCGCGACAGGCGTATGAGCTCGTACTGAAGATCCACGACGCGCCGGGACCCATCAACCTTGTCGAAGCAGTGGCGCAATACGATGTGACCAACGAAGCGCAATGCGGGCGTATACAACCAGAGACAGGAACCGCCGGCCGCATCACCAGCCAGGAGCCGGTGGAGCTGCGCAGGATTTCCGAGGGGGAATACCGGGGCACGGTCTACCTGGACCGCATGCAGGACGAAGACTATTACGGCCGCGGTGCCTGCCACTGGGAATTCAGCGGCGCCAGCGCGGTGCTGAAGGCCACCGGTGCGGAGGGCGAAACCCGTTTCACTGCGTTCCTCGAAGCCCCGGCCTTCACCAAGGGTGAGCCACTGACGCGCTATTACGCCAATGCCGTGTACCCACGCGCTGCTTCATTGCCCGACTACCGCGCAGGCGGTGAGGCGGCGCCTGGCGATTACAAACCCGAGCTCCGTCAGGCACTGTTCTCTGTCCAGCTTTCCGCGCACCAGGTCACGCCATGAGCTTGACCAGCCAGGACTATGCCTCGCGCACCTTCGGCGTGCAGGGCCAGGCCAACGACCCGGCGCACCTGCGGGTTTCCGTGGCGACCACCGAGGCGATGCAGGTTCCCCTGGAACAGAGCAGCGAGCGCGTGCAGCAGGCAGTCACCCAGCGCATGGGCCAGGAACAGGAACTTAAGTTGGCCCAGCAGCAGAATGCAGCGCGGCAGATGCATGCCTGATCGCACCTCACTGCCATTTACGGGATCGGCGAAGAGGCGTTCCCTTCGCATGCGGATCCTGCCCTGCTTTGTCCTGCTGTTGCTTACTGCCTGTCACTCCGACACCGCGTTGGAGCAGCAGAACACCGCTGCAGGACAGCAAGCCCAACAGGGCGGCCGCGGGCTGGCCACGTTGAATCCTGCCCCCCGCCAGGCGTACGCGTTCGTCGTGACGATCGACGATGCGCCGGGCCCGTTCGCGGTGGCTGAAGGAAGCGCGCAGTACGACGTCATCAACGTACAGGAATGCGGACGCATCCTGGCGTCGACCGGACGCGCCGGGCGCATCACAAGCCAGGAACCCGTCGCGCTGGAGCATATCTCCGACACCGAGTACCGCGGCACGATCCATCTGGATCGCATGCTCGACGCGGACTATTACGATCGCGGCGTCTGCCACTGGAAGTTCAGCGGGGCCGGCGCCATGCTGAAGGCAACCGGTGCCGATGGCGAGACCCGCTTCCTGTCCTTCATCGCGGCCGACCGCTTCATCAAGGGTGAGACCGAGACTCGGCATTACGCCGACATGGGCTATCCGCGCGAGTCGCTGGACGACTACGCCGACTACGGCGAGAACGCCCCGGACGACTTCAAGCCGGAGCTGCGCGGGTCTTTGTTTTCAGCCACCCTGATGGGTAATGAGGCGCGCCCATGAGTGCCGCCCCATGACCCTACCTGCTTCACTCTTCCCCCCACCATCCAGGAGGCCCCCAGTGCGCCGATCACTTCTGCCGTGCGCTGTGTTGCTGCTTCTTACTGCCTGCCATTCGGAGACCGCCATGAATCAGGAAATCGCTACCGCAGAACAGGACGTTGAACAGGGCGGCCGCGGGCTGGCCAAGCTCAACCCCGCGCCCCGCCAGGCTTACCAGTTCGTGCTGAAGATCGACGATGCGCCCGGCCCGTTCACCGTGGTCAACGGCACCGCCCAGTACGACGTCGTCAACGAACAGGAATGCGGACGCATCGTGCCGGCGACCGGCCGCGCGGGCCGCATCACCAGCCAGGAACCGGTAGAGCTGAAGAAGATCTCAGATTCCGAGTACCAAGGGACGGTCTATCTCGACCGCATGCTGGATGAGGACTACTACGATCGCGGCGTCTGCCAGTGGAAGTTCAGTGGTGCCGGCGCCACGCTGAAGGCGACCGGTGCCGAGGGTGAAACCCGCTTCGTTTCCTTCATCGATGCGGACCGTTTCGTGAAGGGTGAGCTGGAAACCCAGCACTACGCCGACCTCGGCTACCCGCGCGACGAGATGGACAACTACGCCGATTACGGGAAAGACGCTCCGGAGGGCTTCAAACCCGAGCTGCGTGACGCACTGTTCTCGGTGACGCTGGCCGGTAAAGAGGCGCGCTCATGAGCCTGCGCAGCCAGGATTACGCCGCGCTCGCCGATGATGCCTACAAAGATCGCGCTGTCGGCCGCTGGGCGCCCGAAGAAGCCGAAGTCGTCCCCATCGGGGGCCACGACTACCGCATCCTGGAGCACGTCAACAACAAGAACGGCTACCAGGGTTTCATCTACCAGCGGGTGGATACCAACGAAATCGTCGTCGCCCATCGTGGTACCGAGCAGCCGCTGCACGATGTGGTCACCGACCTCGGCATGGTGGTCGCGCGCACCAACCTGCAGGCCGACGACGCGATTGCGTTGACTGCACGGGCCAATCAGTTCGCGCAGCGCGAAGAAACCCGTAGCGGACAGCACCTGGATGTCACCGTCACCGGCCATTCGCTGGGCGGCTCACTCGCACAGATTTCGGCACACCACCACGGCCTGAAGGGCGAAACCTTCAACGCCTATGGCGCGGCCAGCCTGGGTTACCGCATTCCGGAAGGCGGCAATGCGATGGTCAACCACGTGATGTCCGCCGACCCGGTCAGCGCGGCCTCCGGCCACTATGGCCAAGTCAAGGTCTACGCCAACGAGACCGAGATCAACAACCTGTACGGGTCCGGCTTCCGCAATGGCGCCGTTGCCGGCTTCCTGATACCCGATTCGGCGCTGCTGGCCGCCGGCCGCTCGCTGGATTCGCACATGATGACGAACTTCCTGGACAAGCAATCGGTGCTGGACAATCCCGCCTCGCAGGCGCTGGCCAAGCAGAACGAAGGCATGATCAGCGAGTACCGCGACAAGCTGGAATTCCTGCGCGGCGGCCTGACCACCGCGACCCGCGGCGGGATCGGCAACGCGGTGGATATCATCGACCGCATCCGTGGCCCGCTGGATCCGGGCGAGCCCGCGCGCAAGGCAGCGGAGGAAGACGCCCACAAGCGCGACGGCGCGATGCGCATGGACAGCCCCGGCCACCCCGGCAACCTGCTGTTCCAGGACGCGCTGCGCGGCGTGGAAGCACAGGACCTGCGCGTGGGCCGCACGCCAGACCAGCACAGCGGCCAGCTCGCCGGCAGCCTGGCGGCGGAGATGCACGCCAACGGCGGCACCCGCATCGACAATGTGCTGATGAGCAACGATGCCTCGCGCACGTTCGGCGTGCAGGGTGAAGTCAACGACCCGGCGCACCTGCGCGTGTCGGTGGAGACCACCGAGGCGATGAACACTTCACTGGATCAGTCCAGCGAACGGGTGGCATCACAGCAGGCCGCGCAGCAGGTGGCCTCGCAGGAGCGTGACCTGCAGATCGAGCAGAGCCAGGTGACTGCGCGCAGCATGAATGCCTGAGCCGTTGCCCGGCGCCCTGGTTGGGCTGGGCCTACGGTACGCGTCCGTGCTCCCTCAAGCCGATCTCACGCACTGGCTTCGGCGTGGGATCGGCTCAAGACCAGGCCCGATGGACGCTCAGCGCGGCCACTGGGAAACAGGTTGAACGAACAGGTTCATCGCTCAGGGAAACTGCAGGCCTCATAAGTAGCTGTGCACCCGGAGCCGGCAGGATCGATGCAATTTTTCTGAGCGTCTTGCCGGGCCAGTTCAGGCGTCACGCCAGTCCCTATTCCGCCCTTGGCTCCTGCAGGCCATGCGCCCGGGACCAGAAGCGCGATGCATTGATTGCTGTACCGCGAGATCACCGCGCAATCCTGGGCGCCTTCACGCTGACAATCCTTCATCGCCACCGCCGCCGCGGCTTCGCTGCTTGTCTGTTCCGCAGCAACACCCGCTGCGGAAGTGGAGGGCGACATCGCGATGGCTCCATAGCGCGTGTGCAACCAGACCGGCGGCGGCGGAGCCTGCTGCTGGGCCGGCTGGGCATTTCCTCTGCCCGGAATGGGCGCGCACCCTCCTACGCCTTGACCGCCCACAGGATATTGACCGGGTGGGCAGCGGCCTTCTGCGCCGGCCGCGAACGGAAGCATCGCAGACACAGCCAGTAGGACTACAAGAACAAACTTTTCGATCATCTTTCTGTACTCAGCCCCCCCGACAGAGGAGATGCCGTTCAATTCGGGACGACCTTGGGCGTCACACAGTTGTTGTAAAACATCCTGCACTTCTTGGCGCCGCCCTTGATGCAGTTCTGTGCAGCCTCGCGCTCCGCGTTGTTTGGATTGTTGTCCATGCCGATTGCACTCAGGCTGAGGCCGGCGGGCTCGGTAGCAATAGCCACGGCAATGCAGCTGTTTGCGTAGTGCGCCATCAGCTTGCAATCCGTGGCGCCTCTTGCCGCGCATCGCTCCAAGGCCGCCTCCTCGGCCAGCTCCTTCGTGTATTCGTTGACTGCATCCCCGAGTGCACCGCTGCTTGCCGAGAATGCGAGCGCTCCCCAGCTGTCCTCAAGATGCGAATAGGCAGTCTCGGCATAACTGGAACGGGAGGAGTAGCCTTGTTGCGCAGGCGCTCGGGAGCCAGAAGGGATCGGTGCGCACCCTTGAACCCCCCTCCCTCCGATGGGGTAGTAGCCCCGAGGGCAGTTACCTTCGGCAAACGCGCTGAATGCACAGAGCAGCAGGAGCAGGGAAAGCAGCAGAGTGCCGGTGTAGTGTGATCTTGCGTTCATTGCGCTTACTCCGACGGGCCACGTTCTAAGACTATCAGCACAGCAGATATAAACCCCATCAAAGGGATTCAAGTTCTGGCAGGCTGCAGGCACTGTACGCAACCTTGCAGCCGTTACCCCTCGGGTTGTCGCAGTAGCTCATGGCTTTCTTGAGTGCCAGTTCCGGTGTCATACCTTCACCCAGCCCACCCAATCCCTTGCCATCCCCACCATCGGGAGACACCCACGCGAAGCATTGGTTGCTGTACTCCGCCATGATCTTGCAATCGGGCGCGCCATTGCGGCGACAGTCCGCCATCGCGTCACTTATCGCTGCCGCCTTGGCTCTGCGTCCTGCTGCCGCCCCTGCGTCAGAGGTCGAATCGGAGGCCGCGACAGCCCCCCAGCGCGTTCCCCAACGTGATGTCGGCGCGGCTGGCTGCGGAACAGCGCGTTGTTGGCTCGCTGCAGCCCCCGGGATGGGGGCACAACCCTGCACCCCTTGGCCACCAATCGGGTAGTGGCCAGGCGGGCAGTTACCTTCTGCATTAGCCGCAAGTGGGCTGAGCAACGCCTGGAAGCCCAAGACTCCTAGCAGAACCAAAACCGTGCGGCGCATTTGAAACCTCGGTACATGGAACAGTTGAATCAATGGCGCCACCTGACACCGAACAGGTAAGTCAAGGGGCGGTGGGCGCGTTTCCTCTGCTACCCGCTGTCGGCGCACTGCTGGCAGCGCCGGCTGACGGATTGAACGAGGGCGTCATCATCGACTGTCGAGCATCATCGGCATAAGAACTAGCCGCTGGCTGATAAGAACCAGGGTTGTACGATCCCGGTGGCTGGCCTTGGGGTCCTGGCGCAGCCGCGACGGGAGATCCACCAATCTGGGAGTAAGCCATGAAGTTACCCAACGTTCCCTGGAAGAACATGGCCGCCATCGGCGGGGCAGTGAGAATCAGCGTGGTCAGGATCAACCCCATGCCACCCTGCTGCAGTGCCATGCTGCTCATGCCGGTAGTGAAGTCTTCACCCATCAAGGCACCGAACGCGGACGTGCCCCAGAATGCGATGGCAACTCGCGTCACCATTCCCGTCGCAATACCGGTCATGGCCGCCAGCACCGCCATCGAGAACATCGTGCCGATGCCGTACATCAACCACCGTTGGAAAAGTGACTTGGTCTGCTCGAAAAGGAGAGACAGAATGAACAGGGGGCCAAGTCCGATGAACAATGCCATTGCGACTTCGTAAAGAAGGAGCATCGCACCAGCCGTTACCGCCGGACCACCCGTGCCCAGCCCGATGAACCACATCGCCCTGGTTTTCGCGCCGTCCAAGGTAACATCACCCATGACATCCAATTGGTCTACCGATGAAAGCGCCAACTGCATATAACCCAGGTTTTCGTCGATCAGCTCCTGCGGGGTCTTGTCCGGATCGCCCGTCACGACGCCCGTGATGAGATTTCGCAGGTCTTCCACAAGGAAGCCATCAAGCTCACGTCCGAACATCGCCATGGAGGTTGCAACGGTGACGATCAATGCAGCCTTCGCCACATTGGTGACCAGCTCCATCATCGACTCACGGCTGCGTCCGGTAATGATGCGATAACCCTGTACCAGGATCCAAATCGTCATCAACGTCAGCGCCATCCAGCCGACCCACGCCATCACGCGCCGCATCAGCTCAAGGCCGTACGTCGCGATCTCTTCCCGCAGGTAATCCAGGATGAGCCGAAAGAAGAAGAAATCTCCGATCGACGACGTTGCAAACGGCCCGTGCGGCCACTGCAATGCTCCCTGTACCCATGTGCCGTCCATCATCCCTAGACTCATCACTTCACCTGCCGGTTGATCGCATTCCGCCGTCTTACGCCGGGACTACTTACCTGTTCGCGCTCAGCGCCGCTTTCAGCGCGGCCGTCTTTACAGCAGAACCGAGGATCGTCTTCTCGCCCTTCAGGGCACGCTCGGCGATCAACTGCTGCTGTCGCTTCAACGCGTCAATCTGCTGGTCATACGTTTTCATCTTGCTGTCCCATGCCTTGAACTCCGCGTCCATGAACGAAGTGGACAAGGTGGAGTTGGCCGCCACTTCCTGAAGTGCACCCTCTTCCTTGGTGAACCTGAGGCGGATCTTCTGGATCTCCATCAGCATGCCACGCACGTCAGGCATCGTCTTCTGGACAACCTCGACCGTGTCGTTGTAACGCTGGTTCTCCAGCAGCTGGATGGTCATGCAGATATTCTTCTGCTGCGCAGCGAGATCACCACCAAAGTCGAGGCCAATCGCTTCCAGCACGCCGCCCAGACTGAATCGGGTATTGATCCCGCAGCGCTCATAAACGTTCCAGTCTGGTTCAACTTCCTTCAACTGCACGCCCTTCGGCAGAAGCGGGGACGCAATTATCTGCTTGTACTGCGCAAGCCGCTGCCGCCAATTCTCAAGGGTGTTCAACCAACGCATTTTATTCTCACCATACTCGGCGGCTGCCTGCACCTGCTGGGTAACGGTATTGAGCTCTGTCAGCGTGCTGTTGATCGTATTTAGGCCAACCTCAACAACGGGAATTGCCGGTGCTGGCGCGGCCAGCACCATCGAAACGGCCAATGTCAGCGCTGCAAGACGCGCTGCAATCGGCCTGGCGCGGCCTCGGGCGATCATTTCGTTTCGAGCGTCCATCATCTTCTCCATTAGGTCAGAGCCGGGCCGGTGGGCACGGCGAATCAGGCAGCGGCGTCGCGTCCGGAATTGGCACGTCGCCCCGACCCCTTGCGATGGCGATAGAAGTCCTCAAGCCACTGTTCAGGGCTGAGTGCTGACTCAGACACCTTTTCGCGAAGGGCTGCTTCATGCATTACGCGATGCATAACATCAATGTTATCCGTAGATGCGGAAATCACCGAAAGGATATCGTCCATGCCACGAAGATTAAGCTGGCACACATTGGAGGCGTGGCCCTGCTTGACCAGGAAGCAGCGTGATCGCTCATCCAGCGCCGTGACCACCTTGAACTCAGCCTCGGTCAGCTTCAAACCCTCGACATAGTCTTCGCGGCTGGCATTTGGGTTGGGCAGCAGGATCAGCGTAGCGGTCTGCTCGATCAACGCCGCGGCGATGTCGCTGTTCAGCGCATCCTCCGGACTCTGGGTCGCGAAGATGCCCATGCCATTCTGCTTTCGGATGGTCTTCTGCTTGTTCTTGGCGAACTCTTTCAGGCCGCCGCTGCCATCGAGGATCTTCCAGAACTCGTCCATCACGTAGATCAGGCGGCGGCCGTCGATCAGCGATTCCAGACGGTGCAGCAGGTACTGGATCACCGGCACGCGCACTTCCGGGTTGTCAATCACTTCGGTGTAATCGAAGCCGATGATGTTGGCCTTCTGCAGGTCGATGGTATCGACCGGGTTGTCGAACACCCAGCCCAGCGAATTGCCGGACGTCCAGCGCCGCATCCGTGCGTAAAGTCCGTCATCGCCCATGTTGGGCAGGCTCTTCTGGAAGTTGGTCATGCTGCGCAGGTGCATGGGCGTGTCCAGCATGCTCTCGACGGCGCGGAAGATGTCTTCCTCTTCGCGGGCACTGTACTGGGTCTTGCCGGCCAGGATCTTGACCAGGTCGGCCAGGAACTGCACGTTGGATTCACTGCGTTCGCACTGGAACGGATTGAAGCCGGTCGGGCGTCCGTTCTCCAGCGCCAGGTAGTTGCCACCACAGGCACGCACGAAGATCTCCGCGCCGCGGTCCTTGTCGAAGAAGAAGATGGTCGGCGCCGGATCGTACTTCTGCACCTGGCTGAGCAGGAAGTTGATCAGCGCCGTCTTACCGGTACCGGACTTGCCGATGACCATCGTATTGGCGATGGCCTTCTCACCCAGCGAGTTTTCCCCCGGATGGGTGGCGTGGAAATTGAAATAATACGGCTGCCCGTTGGTGGTCTGCAGCGTGGTCACGCAGTCACCCCACGGGTTGTTGTACTGCTTGCCCGTGGCAAAGTTGTGCAGCGGCGACAGGCCGAGGAAGTTCAACGAACTCAGGTTGGCCAGCCGCGTGCGGTAACGCCAGTTGGCCGGAATCTGAGAGTAGAACGAGGATGTCACCGCCAGGTCTTCCTTGGCCGACACGAAACCCGCATTGGACAGCTCGGCACGGGTGGCGGACACGTTGGCGGCCAGCTTGGCCTGGCTGTCGGCATACACCGCGATGATGTAGTGGTACTCGCCCAGCACGAAGTTGCCCGACGACAGCTGGTCCATCGCATAGTCCAGCTCGACGATCTGGCTGACCGCTTTGTCGCCGGAGGAGATCATCATGCCCTTGGTGCGATCGAGGATCTTCAGCGCATCCTGGCGGCCCATCGGGCTGAAGGAATGGGTGATGACGTACTCGAAGTCCAGGTACTTCAGGCCGTTCAATACACCTGGCCAGGTGCCCTCGGCGAATTCCTTGATGTTGAGGATGGCACCGAAATGGTTCACGCCGTTCGGCGTACTGATCACATAATCGCCCGATTTCGGCGAGAACATGTGCCGGCTGACCGGCAGGTAGTCGGCCACCGGGGCGGCGAGCACCGGCACCGGCTCGTCAATGCGATTGAGCAGGTAGCCGAAGAACTCCAGCGTCTCGGAGAACACCACGCCGTTGGCCGCCTCGTACATGCCCAGGCGATACGGGGCGTAATCCCGGATCACCGCTTCCACGTTGCCGGCCAGCTCCAGCAGCTTTTCGACCGCCTGCTCCTGTTCGGCCTGCAGCCGCTCCACATTGCCGGACTTTTCCACGAAGCGCTTACCGGCCACGACGGGCCGGTAGATCATGGTCAGGTACAGCTCGTTCTGCATGATGCGCTGGCCGGACAGCATGTCCATGTAGACATCGGACACGTCCTGGTTGAAGCGCTCCTTGAACTTGCTGCGCGATTTCAGAGTGCGCCGGCGGCGGATGTCGTGCACCCAGAACGCCACGTTGACGAAGTCGGGCGCGCGCAGCGACTGCAGCAGGCGATTGAAGGTGTTGTGCTTGTGCTCAAGCTCCCACTCCTCACGGCCCACGAATGGCAGTCCTTCCAGGTGCCAGGTCAGCAGATAGTCGCCGCCAGTGGTCTTCACCACTGCCGGTGCAACGTGCGAGGACAAAGGAATGAACTCGCTGATCGACGTATCGGGACTGAACATGCAACGCTCCTGGATCACTGGGCAAACCGTACTGCGGATGAGGCTTCTCAGCGCGTTTTCTTGGGACGCCGGTAGTCGTCCGGCGCCGGGGTCTTGCGGTAGGCATTGGGACTGAACACCCACATCCCGTCATGGTCCTGCAGGTTCCGCGCACGGAACTTGAACTGCAGGCGCAATCCCATCAGACGGAAGATCATTTCGTCACGCTTTGCCATCTGCCGCATGATGAAAACCGCCACTGGAATCGCGAGAAGCACCCACAGATTCCAGTACATGGACAGCAGCAAAAGGCCGCCGGCGACCATGAAGAACGGCACATACGGCACGCCGAGGAACATCGCCGGCCGTGTGCATCCGCGGAAGACGACGTTCTTATGCATAGAACAGGCTGGAGGCCTGCACGAGCGCGGCGGTGCATTCGGTGGCGCCGTCACCCAGCAGCATCTTGGCGATCTGGCTGGCTGCACCGATCAGCAGACCACCGATCAGGATCGGCGACACGTCGGAGATGCGCTTGTGGGCGAAGGCGATCTGGTAACCGGCGAAGATCACCGCGATGGTGACGACGGCGATCGAAGCCATGTTGAGCAGGCCGCTGATGCTGTCGAAGAAGCCACAGACCTTCTTGTCGGTGTCAGCGAAGCCACCCGGGGTTGCGAACACTTCCGGCACGAACAGGGCGCCGACGAAGGCAGTCGCCAGCGCGAGGGTCTTGGCGGTGCGCTTGGCGTTGGCGAGATCGATCTGGGTCTTCATGGGTTACTTTCCTTTCCTGAGCTGGAGGGTCACTGCGTTGACGGGCCGCGGGGGCGCCCCGGTTAAAATTCAGAACACGAAAGCGTCATCCACAGGCGGCCGCTGGGGAGCCTGGGGTTGCTGCGGGAGCGGCGCGTTGCCTGCTGGCGACGCGTTGCGCTGCCCCCAAGGCTGCACCAGGACAGGCTCCTGCGAGCCTTGGGTACCAGGCCCGGGAGCGATCACTTGCTGCGGTGGCTCGGCATACTGGCCGATCGGCTGCTGGGGCTGGGTCGGCTGCACTGCCCTGTCGACCAAGCCCATCACCACCCGCGACAACGCTGAATCGGCGGTGTTGAGCAGGCTGCCGCGAACCATGGCATTGGTATCCGGGTACACCACGTAAGCACGTGCCGGATCATCCGGCTGTGCCACCACCACCGGCGCCTGGCCGCTGGAGATACGATTGTTCAGCCGCGTCACCCGCTCGGGCAGTGGCTGGCGCGTGGCCGCCGCAGGACGCGGGCCCTGGCGGTCGATCACGCGGATGGGCTGCACGCCACCGCCGACCGCTGCCACCATCTGGCTGCGCTTGATCGAGTTGAAGACCTTGTCCACGTAGCCGTGCCGGAACCCGGTGGTGAAGTTGCCCGAGTAGTAGCAGCTGAAGGATTTGCCCCAGTCACCGCCCGAACGCGAATGGCATTCGGCCAGGATGCGCGAGGCCGCCTGCAGGTTCGGGCAGGTCTCGAATGCTTTCTCGTAGCTGTTGAGCCCGTACTTGGCCAGGTTGTAGCGGTTCACCTGGCCCAGCCCCAACGAAAAGTTGTAGCCGTTCTGTTCCAGCATGCGCGCGGTGGCCACGGCCTCGTCCAACCGCTGCGGCTGGCGCGCCAGCGCGCCGCCGACCACGCCGATGGCGTACGGATTTCGCGACGATTCCACCTGCACGACGTGCTTCATCACGTCCATGGAGACGGCCATTTCCGGGCAGGCCAGTGCCTCGAGTCCAGGCAGCATCAGCGTGCCCTCCCCTTGCCAGTGTTCATCCGTTCCTCAATGTGCATGCCCATGGTCAGTGCTCCTGTCCCTGGGTGCGGCCGGGATTGAAATCGATGCCGGTGATGTAGCGCGAGCCAGCATGTGCCTTCACGTGCACCACGATGTCGATGGTCATCTGCAGCAGGCGTTTGATCACCGCGAACTCCAGGCCGGAGCCCTCTGCGGACGCCTTCACCATCAGCGCCAGCTGGTCCCAGGTCTGTTCCGGGCTGCCGGCGTGGCAGCTGGTGATCGAGCCGGGATGGCCGGAGGCGCAGTTGCGGATGAAGTAGAAGGCTTCATCACCGCGCAGCTCGGCCAGGATGATGCGGTCCGGCTTCATGCGCAGGCACGCTTCCATGCAGGTCTTTGCGGTGACGTTGCTGCTGCTCTGCCCACCCTTGGAGTACAGCAGGTGCACCACGTTGGGCTGGGTGATGAACAGTTCGCGCGCATCCTCGATGGTCACCAGCCGCTCGTCGGCCGGAATATGGTTGACCAGCGACTTCATGAAGGTGGTCTTGCCGCTGCCGGTGGCACCGGACACCACGATGTTTTTGCGGTACTGCACCGCGCGCTTGAAGAACTCGGCGTAGTCGCGCGAATGGCGCAGCGCGAGCAGCTCCTGGTCCTGCGTGTTGAGGCCGGCTTCCTGTTCCAGGATCTGGTCGAAGAAGCCGTCCTGCTGATACTGCGCCAGCGTGCGGGTGTGCTTTGAAGGCAGGCGGATCGTGATGGATACCTTGCCGCCATCGCAGGCCGGCGGTATCACGAACTGCGCGCGTGGCCCGCTGGGGAAGGTCAACGAGACCATCGGGTCGGCATCGGTGATGCGCTGCCCGGTGTTGCTCTCGTTGACCACCGCCGTGCAGAACTGGCGCGCGCGCTCGAAGGTCAAGGTCGGCACCTCGACGCGTTCCCAGCCACTACGGGTTTCCAGGTACAGCTCGCCCGGACGGTTGATGCAGATTTCCGTCACGTCCTGCGACTCCATGAACCCGGCAATGCCCAGCACTTCGTACTGGTACTGCAGGAATTCACTGGAGACCAGTGCGATGGGGGAAGTTTCTGCGTCCACGGTCCGTTGCGCTCCTTACATCCGGCGGCCGAGCACGGCGCTGAAGTCGACGTCTTTGGCGACGTAGACGTTCATGACAGTGCCCTGGTTGACGGTGACGGTAGGCTGCGGTCTCTGTGAAAGTGCCTCGTTGGCGAGACGCTCCATGGTGCGTGCGGTCGCGCTTTCGTACGGACTCTGCACGGCGAAACCATTGCTTCCGATCGTCGTAGTCTCGGGGCCATTTTCAGCCGCTGCGTATTTGAACGCATCCGCCAGCAGACTGATCATCAGCGCGCTGGTCAGGCGCTTCCCCCAATGCGCGGTGTACTGACCCGGCACGCCGGCTCCACCAAGTCCATCCGTACCCGGGCTGGACATCGCAACATCAATCCCGTTGGGGGTAGTGATGCGATCCCAGATCACGTCGACACGCTCGCCCACCGGACCGCCGCCATAGCTCCCATAGATCTTTGAGCCTTTTGGCAGCAGCAATGTGCGTCCATTGATTGAATATACGGGCTCCGTGACAAGACAGGACGTATAACCCGGCACGTCGGTTATGATGCGGGTCTCGAGCACGCAGCGCAGGTAGGTACCGCGCACGAGCAGCGCGTCCGGACTACGGATGTAGGAGGCGTTCGAAATGTCCTCTACGTCTGCACCACGGCGAACCGATTGATCCCCACCGTTGGCCTGGGTCTGGTTCTGATTCAGCTGAGCGACCAATGCCGCGCGCGTTGCCGGATCAACCCCACCTTGAGACGGTTGCCCCTGTCCACCGCCCAGTGCCTCGGCGGCAGCAATTCGCCGTTCGAGCAGCGTGGGCTCACGCGGCGCACGCGGCATGGGGTCCTGAGCAAGCAACTCAAGCTGCTGGCTCTCCTGCGACGCAGGTTCGGGCGGAAGCAGCGGAATCGCATCGGCCTGGGCCGACGCCTGGGGCTGCGGCGTCGCTGCAACGCTGGGCAGCTCCGGCGTCGTGGTACGCGCTTCACTGCGCGGCGCACGTTCGGGTTCGGCTTCGCCGCCCTTGCGCAGCAGCAGGAAACCCATGGCGATTACCAGCAGCAGGATTCCGCCCAGAAAGAGCAAGGCCTTCCGGTCAAGGCGCCGTTCCTCCACTGTGCGCAGGCGAGGAGCGGCTGCATCCAGGTCCGGATCAGCCTGCGCTTCGGCGCGGTTGAAATAAGGGTTGTTCTCGGGCTGCGTGCCATCACCTGGATTACGAGCCGGCGGCACGTCACGGCGGTCGTAGGGACCGTTTTCCGGGGGAGTGTTCTGGCTCATTTATTCACGTTCCTTCGCAGACCAACGACATTCTGGCCGTGGCGGATCACCAGGTAGGGATGGGTGCCGTGTACCACAAGCGTGTTTCCTTCCACCGTGGTATTGACCACGAAGTCCTCGCCATTCTCGGTCTCTCGGCCAAATACCGCCGGGAAGATGCCAGTCTTGTATTCGGGTGACGCAGGCAGGCGCACGTAAGTGAAGCGACCGTCGTCGTACGCATTCACCGGGATCAACCAGCCCATCCTCTTCGCGCGACGCGTTGAATACGAGTAGTCGAAGTTGTAGCGCCGATCCTTTGCCAGCGATGTGCTGAGCAACGGCTTGGCCTCTTCTTCAACCGCTTCCTGGGCAACACCAAACTCGGAATCGCTGGGGTAGCTGAAGGCGATCCGGTACTGGACGCCCGCCTTGCGCGCCTGGTCGAGCTGACGCCAATCGGTCGCCACCACCTTCAGCTCGAAGATGTAGGAATGCGTTTCTGTGCGCACCATCATGTTGGTGTCCACGTCCACGTTCTTCGGCTTGAGATAGAACACGTTATCGCGGCGGGTAAGCTCCCAGCCTGCGCTGAAACCCGTGCTGTAATCAAGGATCTTCTCGTTCGGACTCAGCTCGATCTGGGTGGTCAGGCCCAGACCGGTGCGTACGGTATAGATGCGATCTTTTTCGTATTCGTAAAGGTCAACGCCCTGCGCCGAGGCCGAAGCTGCCGACAGGGCCAACGCCCCGACGAACAACCATGCAAATGTCCTGATCTTGCGACTACTCATCGGGTGCTTGCTCCATCAGCAGTTCCGGTGGAAAGGTTGCGCGCCGGCAGTGGCGTGCCTTGGCCCGGCGCAGCCTGCGCCGGCGAGCCGGGAACCGGCGCACCTTGGGCAGGCACCGGTTGCGGTGTATAGGAGCTAGGCGCAGCCTGCTCCGCCGTCGTACCGGGAGGTAGCGGCTGCGCGGGCACCGCCAGCGGCTGACCTGTCACAGGATCAAAGCGGGCGACCGGCTGTGCAGGTGCCAGTTCAGCGGCTACCCCGGCTGGCGCGGCAGTGACTGGCGCGGCGGTGCTGGCATCGGGAACCGGAACGCCGCCGGCGGCGTAGTCGCGGTCCACGCGGTATTCAGTCACCTGGAAGGAGAGCGGGTTAAGCACCCGCTCCTGCTCGTTGAGTGCGAGCGCCGCTTTGTACTCGAACTGCAGGGTGACCAACTGATTGTCCATATAGGTGGAGGCTCCGGTCCGCTTATCCAGCAACGTGCGCTGGATGCGTACCGAGGCACCACGGAAACCGCCACTTGGGAGAACGCCGAGCGGGGTGATGCTGAGTATCTTCACCCGCACCGCGCGGCCGGTACCGTAAAGGACCAGGGGACTCTGCGGGTTGCTGCGGTTGTACAGGGCCTGCAGCGCCGCGCCGACCGGCTGGCTGGACATCACGAAGACCTGCTCCCAGTCGCGCAGGCCCATGATCGCGTAATCGTAGGACTCACGTGCCAGCACATACTGGGCGACGTTGCTGCGGTTGATCGCCTCGTTGCTGGTGATCGAGTTCTCGCCCAGGTTTCCGGAAAGTCGCGCAACCGAGGCCGTACCCGTGTAGGCGTCGGCCATCACCAGGAACGGCACCTTCTCCTTCAGCGGCAGCATGTAGTAGTAGCCGCCGGCGAGCGCCAAGGACATCACCAGCGACGCACCGGCCACCCACCAGGCACGACGCTCGCTCTTGCGCGCCATGTCGGCCACGGTCAGCTCATAGCTCACCGCCTTGGCGACCGCCTGCTCCACCTTGGGACTATTGCCTGGGTCTTTCTTACGGAACATGGGGTTTTCCGGACTGCATGATCGTCAATGAGCGCCATGCCCCTGCGACCAGCGCAGGAACATCACGACGGGAAAACGGCAGCAGTCAGCTACCGCTTGGCGCGGTTTCGGCGGGTGCGGATGCGGGTGTGGCGCTGGGAGCGCTGGCTGGCGTGGTGGCCGCCGTCGGCACCGCGGCGCTGCTGCCGGCCACGATCTTGTTGCCCACGATGCTCACGTAAACACCCTGCGCTGCGTATGCAGTGGTGACGTCGGCCACGGCTTGCTGCGCACTGGTCGTGGAGATACGGGAGACGCCGCCATGCAGCGTGTAATCCGACCCCAGCCGGTAATCCAGCGACATCCCCGAATCGGCAGCCCAACGCTCGAGCATGGCCTTCAACGTGCCATCCATCGGCGATGCCTGGAAGGCATAGCTGGTGTACAGGGGAATTTCCGTGGGCGCGGCGTCGAAGCGATTGACCGGCTTCCACCGCCCGCCGAAATCAGGTGCAGGCTTGGTGGCACAACCCGACATCGCAACCGCCGCCACGGCGATGAAAATCTTCAGCAACGCTTGCTGCATACGAACATCCTTTGACGTACGAATAAGCAGCTTCGATACGGGTGGTTCGGCAGTCCAGCGTTGCATCTGCACGCTGGAACCGGTTACGCGCCGGCCTGTGCCGTTACGTGCAACCGTCTCCCCTGCGGCTCAAGCCGCCTGCCCAACAGACGCTGCGCAGGCCCTGGGGACCTGCTGCATCGCCTTGCACCGTGTACGAAGCCATCCCTGTTCCGGTGATGCTGCGCATCACCTGATCGACTCCATCAGTTCGATGAACTGAACCGATGCGGAAGAATCGCATAGAACGAGGTCAAGAGTGCGTCAAGAAAGCATGAAAGTTCAACGTATGCACGACAATTTGTTGACGTGCGTCACCAGTTCACGCCGGTGAACGCATTTATTTGACGTCATTCATCGCGCGATGATTCATATCTGCAAGCTGGGAACGTCAACCTTTGCTAGCAGGCGCGAAGTGAAGTGGCGATCCTTGTAGTAGCGGATCTTGTCGCACATCACCGGGTGTGGAATGCCCTCGTACAGGAACACTTCTTTGTCCGTGCCCATGGCCTTCAGCTCCTGGGGCAGCATCAGCGCACGCCGCTCCTCACTGAAGCTGTGGCTCTTCTCGCGGCCCTTGGTGATGTTCTTCTTGCGCAGGGTGGTGTAGCCCAGCATGTCCGAATAATCGTTGGCATCCTGCTGCTCGCGCGGGGCGAACAGGATCTGCAGCGCATGGTTGGTGATGATGGTGCGCGACACGTCGCGGCCGTAGGTGGCATCCAGCTGGGCCATGCTCTGGATGATCGGCAGCAGCCGCACGTTGTAGCCGGCCATGTAGGACACCGCCGAGGCAATGATGTCGACCTTGCCGATGGAGGTGAACTCGTCCATCAGCAGCAGCACCTGGTGCTTCAGGTCCGGATTGGACTTGGGCAGTTCCTTGGTATTGAGGTTGATGATCTGGCTGAAGAACAGGTTGATGATCATCCGGCTTTCGGCCAGCTTGTTGGGCTGGATGCCGATGTAGATGGTCATCTTCTTCTTGCGCAGGTCGGTCAGCAGGAAGTCGTTGGTGCTGGTGGCCGCGTCCAGCACCGGGTTGATCCAGGCGTTCAGCGGCTCCTTGAAGGTGCCCATGATCGAGGCGAAGGTCTCATCAGCCTGCGACAGCAGGTTGGCGAAGGCCGACTTGGCGTTGCCGCTCAGGAATGGCCGGCTGGCCAGGGTCTGCAGGTCCTTGCGCAGGTCGCTGCCATCACCGGAGGAGATGCGGTAGATCGCGCCCAGGGTCGGCACGCCCTGCCCGCCCGGGAAGCCGCTGCGGCGTTCGTCATCATGATTGTCGAACAGGTACAACGTAAACGCCATGAACGCGTTGCGCGCCTGGCTGACCCAGAACTTCTGGTCGTCCGAGCCATCCGGATACAGCATCGCGGCGATGCTCATCAGGTCGGACACGCGGAAGGCCGGGTCATCGGAGACGTAGCTGAGCGGATTCCAGCGATGGCTGCGGCGGTCTTCGGCGAAGGGGTTGAACAGGAACACTTCCTGCCCCTGTTTGGCGCGCCAGCCACTGGTGAGCTCGTAATTTTCCTGCTTGATGTCCAGCACCACCACCGACTCTTCGTATTCCAGCAGGTTGGGAATCACCACGCCCACGCCCTTGCCCGAACGGGTCGGCGCAGCCAGGATCACGAACTGCTGGCCGGACAGGCGCACCAGCTTGCCCTTGTAACTGCCCACCACGATGCTGTCGCCGGTCTTCTTGAACAGCCCGTGTGAAGACAGGTCCGAGCCGGTGGCGAAGCGCGCATCGCCGTGCAGGCCCTTCTTCTTGCGCCGCAGCAGCAGGAAACCGGCCACCACCACGAACAGGAACAGCGGGATGCCGAAGCCCACGTAACCGGCGGCCTTGATCTTGCCCACGAAGGGCGCGACCTGCGGCTGGTCCAGCGCACTGACGTAGGGGTAGTAGGTGTTCCAGCTGAAATGGCCGGTGTCCAGGCCAAGGAACAGCAGGGTCAGGTAGCCCGAAAGCAGGTAGCCGGTGACGAGCGTCGCGACGATGGCGACCGAATAACGAACCAATTTCTGCGTGGACAAACCCGATCCTCCGTGAGCGCATGATGGGCCGGACTCTACACAACTGACCGTGACACGGGTAGGTGCACCGCCCTGGACACCCCCGGTGGGTGACGACTGCCCCCGGTGGGTGACGACCGTTGGTCGTCACGCTCTTCCCGATTCCTCCCACCACATCACACCATGCGGACCACTATCCGGGTATGCTCCGCGCGCCAAAAAAACAAAACCTGGAGCAACGGAATGCAACTACTCTCTTGGAGGCTCAGGCCTGCGCTGCTGTGTGCCACCGCGTTGGCCATTTCCAGCGCTGCGTTCGCCGCCCCCCAGGCCGGCGGAGCTGCAAGCAAGCTCCCTCCGCCCGGCACGATGTCAGCGGGCCTCCCTGCTGGCGTCGATATCTTCAGCAGCATGTTCGTCAGCGACAGCAAACATATTGTCGGCGATGGCATGGGCGCCACCGCAGTGGAGGCCAAGGCGCGCGCGCGCATGGAATGCCAGAAGGCCGCCCCGGACTGTGTTGAACTGGCCACCTTCCCGATCCGCAACCATTGCACGGGTATCGCCGCCGACAAGGGCGCAGTTGCCGGCAAGCGCGCCGTGTTCGTCATGGCAGCAGCCTCCGACACCGCCGAGGCAAAGTCATTGGGCGCCTCGGTGATGGAGCAATGCACCGCCACTGGCGCCAAACAGTGCGAGGTGCAGCTTGAATACTGTTTCTAGCATCCACTGGCGCGGCGCACTGGTGATCGCCGGCCTGCTGTTCGCGGGCGGCACCGCCCAAGCCCAGAATGGTGCGCAGGCTAGGCAACAGGCGCATGCGGCGCAGATGAACTTCCTTGGCTGGCAGCAGAGCCAGCAGGCTGTCCGCTACATCAGCGCGGAAGAAGCCAACGCCGCCCAGGAAGCCGCTGCCGCAGCGCGAGCTGCAGCGCGCCGGGTCAGCGATGATGCCAAGCGTGACTGGTGGGGTTCCGTGGTGGTCAGCACGGCGGATGGCAGCTGGAACGTCATCCTCAACCAGTACGAGCCGCAGACGGCAACGCGTGACGCAATGGGAAAATGCGAAGGAACCTGCTGGCCCGTAGCCACCTTCGCCAACAGCTGCGTGGTGCCAGCCTACAGCCAACAGGGCGGCATGTACTTCAATCACGGCGAGAGCAAGAAAAAGGCTGTTGATGCAGCACTCTCCACCTGCAAGGCTGCTGGGGGCGAGCAATGCCGCAGTCCGGAAGAGCAGGCATTCTGCACGGGTTGGAAGTTTGCCTATTCTGCGGTGGACCGGCTGAGTCACCGCTTGGAATTGATCGCCACCAGTCGCGTGGCGAAGCCGAAACTCGAGTTTTTCCCCGGCGGGGCGGAGTTCATCGCCAAACCCCTGGAGGCACGCGGATCCAGTACCGCGATCACCCCAGGAAAGGGACAGGACCCGGCGATGAACATGGCGCAGCCGTGGACCGCGATCGCTGCTGAACGCGACGGCCCAGCGTTTGCGATGCACTTGGGCGTGAACCAGAAAGACGCCGGTGATACGGCAATCAGCAAGTGCGGAAAACGCGGTTGCGAAGTGGTCGTTGCATGGTCGCTGGGTCAATGCGGCGCTATTGTCCGCGGACAAACCCGCACCTACGGCGGCAAGGGGGCCAGCAAGGCCGCGGCAGAGGAAAGCGCCGTCATGCAATGCGTGGAACAGGACGAAACCATCTGTCCGGTAATGTTAAATGAGTGCATGCCGGGCAAGTAGAGTGTAAGCACGCGCTATCGCCTTCACTGCACAGGAACCCACGCCATGCACATCCTCCTCACCGGCGCGACCGGGCTGCTCGGCCAAGGTGTCCTCAACGCCTGTCTGGCCGCGCCTGATGTCGCCCGCATCACCGTGCTGGCGCGCCGGCCGCTGGACCGCACCGACGCGAAGGTCGGTGTCGTACTGCTCGAAGACTTCAGCCAGGCCGCCAGCGTGCAGTCACAGCTGGCCGGTATCGATGCGGCCTTCTACTGCGCCGGCGCCCCGCCCATCGGCACCGCTGAAAAGGAATATCGCCGCGTCACCTTCGAGCTGACCTTGGCAGTGGCGCGGGCCTATGCCGCGGCCAATCCGCAGGGCCGCTTCTTCTACATTTCCGGCGCCAATTCCGATCCCGAAAGCCGGCTGATGCCGCTGCGCATCAAGGGTGAAACCGAGGATGCGCTGCAGCGGTTGCCGATCACCACCGTGATGCTGCGACCCGGCGGCATCCTGCCCGACGAAGGCACGCACAGCCCGCACGGGGTGATGCGCATGTTCCATGCGCTGGCCAGCCCGCTGCAGGGGCTGATCGTCAAGAACGTGCCGGGGGCGGCCACCACCAACGGTGCCATCGGTCGGGCAATGATCGCCCTCGGCCGCTCCCCCAGCCCGCCTGCCATCGTCGAAAACCGCGAGATCAACCAGCTCGGCCAGCCCGCCGCGTAACGCGGGGCTCAACCGCCGCGCGCGGCCTTGCGGACTTCCGCACCGACGCGCGCCTTGACGCGATCCACGTCCGGATTGTTCGGGCCGGAATAGTCGAACGCCTGGATCACGAACACCGTCTGGTCCCCTGCGCTGATGCAGTACGAGATCAGCGAGCGCCCATCCTCGCGCGGGGCGGACACGTGCAGCACCAGCGTCTTCTGGTCCTGGTCCACGCGCGTGCTGTAGCCCACCGCCGCGGCCCCACGCGTTACCGCCGCGCGGCACGCCTGCATGCTCAGCTTGGCAGCGGGAAAGCGGTCCACGTCGTATCCGAGGCTGAAGTCATTCGCCTTGGCCGGCGAGGCCATTCCCACTGCGGCCACCGTACCCAGCGCTGCGAATATCACTGCTTTCATTCCGTTCTCCTGTCAGTAGTGAACGTGCGTTGCCGAACTCACGACCGCACGAAAATTTCGACGCGGCGATTCAACTGCCGGCCGCCGGGGTTGTCCTTGCCATCCAGTTCGTTGGGCGCCACCGGCTGAGTTTCGCCGTAGCCCTTCGACGCCGCCTGCTGGCCCGCACCACGCTGGCGCAATGCTGCCACCACCGATGCCGCGCGGCGTTCGGACAGGCTCTGGTTGTAATCGTCCGCACCCTTGGAATCGGTATGGCCGCGCACTTCCATGCCGGTCGTTTTCACTTCGGCGAGCGCGCCGGCCAAGGTATCCAGCAGATCGGCCGCGTCGGGACGGATGTCGGACTTGTCGAAGTCGAACAGCACCCGGTCATTCAAGGTGATGACATAACCGCAGGGCGCACCGGGCGGAGCGAATTTCTTCAGCGGCGGGAACTTTCCTGCCGGTGCAAGCCGCGCCAGCGGCGGCATCTTGACCGGTCGCGCGGGCGGGCCGATCGTCCCGGTGCCATCGCCATTGTTGGTGATCAGGCCTTCTTCGCCATTCCAGGTACCCGAGCCGTCCGCATTGACGCGGACCAGGCCCATCGGGCCGTTCCAGGTGCCGCTGCCGTCGCCGTTGTTGGTGATCAGGCCGCTGTCGCCATTCCAGGTACCCGCGCCCTTGCCGTCCAGCCGGATCAGGCCCGCCACGCCGTTGTAGGTGCCCGACCCGTCCGCTTCCACGCTGATGATGGCATCGTCGCCACCGCCGCCGGGGTTGCCGTTGATCGTGCCGCTGCCATCGGCATTCACGCGCACCAGTCCGCCCTCAAAATTGGCGGTGCCGCTGCCATCAGGGTTGATCACGAAGATGCCTTCGTCGCCATTGCGGGTCAGCTTGCCCTGCGCATCCACGCTGGCGATGCCCGCATCGTTGATCAGGCTGCCATCGGTACTGCAGCGCGCCGGGGAAACGGTAATCCCCTCCACCGGATCGAGGATGGACTGCAGTGAACTTTCCAGTGCACGCTGCGCCGGGGTGACGCCGATGATCTCCGGCACCACGATCGTCGGGATGACCGGGAATTCGGGGACATCGCTGTCCTGTTCCGCGTCCGCTTCCTCATTGGAAGCCGCAGTGGCGCCGCCGGTTACAGGCTCCGGAACTGCCGCATCGGGCCCCTTGGAACACCCCCCAAGCGCAATCAACAGTACGGAAACAGCAGACAGCGGCAACACACGCGTGGATGAGCTCATGTACTGGATCGTTCCGTGATGGCAGTGAGGCCAGCATCCTATCCGGCGCCCATTTGCACGGCGTGAATGGCCCGACATCCAACACATGCATCCCGCCCTGGTAGCGCCGAGCCATGCTCGGCGAGCGCACCGCGCGGCCTGCGTCAGACATCGCGCTACCGGACCACCGCATTCTCCGCCACCACCTTGTCATACGCCGCCAGGTCCAGGAATGCCTCGGCCTCCACCACGACGCCGTCTTCCATCCCGAAAATCCACACATACTGGTTCGTGTACGGGCGCCCCCCGGTGGTAGTGGATTCGGCTTCAAACCGGCTGATCACCGTATCGCCCACCGCCCATATGGCATGCACCTTGGGCACCAACGGCCGCGCCAGCCGGCGGGTCAGCGGAGCCGCCCCGCCCTCCAGGAACGCTTCAACGCCCTTGTAAGTACCCGCCACCGAACCGGAGCCATGAACGGTCCAGACGACATCGGGGGACAGCAGCGCAAACACGGTGCCGTTTCCCGCAGACCAGTCAATGAAGGCCTTCCGGACCAACGCCTCGTTGTGTGCGGCGGTGGCATGCACGGGCTCGGGCGTTGACGCGTGGGCGGAACTCAGCGCTGCAATCGCCAAGATCAGCACCAAGGCCAGGCGATTATTCGGAGTCGATCGGTTCACATGATTCTCCTTCCCGTTTTGTAGGGCCGACAATGCGCTCACCCACCCCACGGCGGTATCCATTCGTCGCTGGACACATCGGTTAGCCGCTCTGGACAATCCCGGGACAGCCCATCAAATGACCTCCGCGCGCCCATCACGCGCGCCGACGCATCGTGCAGCGATGGATATCGCCGCCGCCATCATCGGTCTGCGTCAGGCATCTCGGCCGTCCGCTCTGGTAGCGCCGAGCCACGCTCGGCGAGCGCACCGCGCGGCCTGGATCCGGCATCGTGCTACCGGAACGGAATGCCTCCGAGCACGGCTCGGCGCTACCCAGCCCACCTCCGCGCGCCCGTCACGCGCGCCCACGCATCGTGCAGCGATGGATATCGCCGCCGCCATCATCGACCTGCGTCAGGCATCTCGGCCGTCCGCTCTGGTAGCGCCGAGCCACGCTCGGCGAGCGCACCGCGCGGCCTGGATCCGGCATCGTGCTACCGGAACGGAATGCCTCCGAGCACGGCTCGGCGCTACCCAGCCCACCTCCGCGCGCCCATCACGCGCGCCCACGCGTCGTGCAGCGATGGATATCGCGGCTGCCATCATCGGTCTGCATCAGGCATCTCGCCGGCTCGCTCTGGTAGCGCCGAGCCACGCTCGGCGAGCGCACCGCGCGGCCTGCGTCAGACATCGCGCTGCCGGAACGGAATGCCGCCGAGCATGGCTCGGCGCTACCCAACCCACCTCCGCGCGCCCACGCATCGTGCACCGATGGATATCGCGGCGACCATCATCGACCTGCGTCAGGCATCTCGGCCGTCCGCTCTGGTAGCGCCGAGCCACGCTCGGCGAGCGCACCGCGCGGCCTGCGTCAGACATCGTGCTACCGGAACGAATGCCGCCGAGCACGGCTCGGCGCTACCCAGCCAACCTCCGCGCGCCCACGCATCGTGCAGCGATGGATATCGCGGCGACCATCATCGACCTGCGTCAGGCATCTCGCCGGCTCGCTCTGGTAGCGCCGAGCCACGCTCGGCGAGCGCACCGCGCGGCCTGCGTCAGACATCGTGCTACCGGAACGGAATGCCGCCGAGCACGGCTCGGCGCTACCCAGCCCACCTCCGCGCGCCGACGCGTCGTGCAGCGATGGATATCGCCGCCGCCATCATCGACCTGCGTCAGGCATCTCGCCGGCTCGCTCTGGTAGCGCCGAGCCACGCTCGGCGAGCGCACCGCGCGGCCTGCGTCAGACATCGTGCTGCCGGAACGGAATGCCGCCGAGCATGGCTCGGCGCTACCCAGCCCACCTCCGCGCGCCCATCACACGCGTCGACGCATCGTGCAGCGATGGATATCGCCGCCGCCATCATCGACCTGCTGGGCCAGCGCGCGGCGTCGGCTTCCATCTGTCCGTCCGAGGTTGCCCGGGCATTACGCCCAGAGCCAGGTGACTGGCGCCCACTCATGCAGCCGGTGCGCGAAGCCGCCGCTACCTTGGCGCGGGAAGATCGGATCATCATCAGCCGCAAGGACGAGCACCTGGATCCGGAGGCCCTGGGGTCGGGCCCCATCCGGCTGCGGCGCGGGCCTGGATTCCCGTAGCGCCCCGCCTGCCCTTACCCCGGGGCCCCTGCTTGCCGAGGCTCCCGGTTTGCCTCCAAGATGGGGCATCACACCTCAGGTAGCGCATGGATGAGCGGCTCCTCGACGACCAGCACGGCACGCGTGGCGATCCTCGTCGACTGCGATAACGTCTCACCCGAGATTGCTGAGTTTGCCTTGCAGAAGACCGCCGGACTCGGGCGGCTGGTCATCCGGCGCGGCTACGGCATGCACCCCACGTTGGGCGGGAAATGGCAGGAAATGCTGGTTCGCGAGGCATTCACCCCCTGCCTGCAGTACGCCTATGCACCACGCAAGAACACCACGGACATCGCCTTGGCGTTGGACGCCATGGAGATCCTGCTGGATGGTCGTGCAGATGCATTCTGCCTGGTAACCAGTGATTCCGACTTCGCCTACCTGTGCCGGAAACTGCGCGAACGGGGGGCAGCCGTCTATATCGTCGGCGACACCAAATCACCTCCGGCCCTCCGCAAAGCCTGCGACCAGTTCTTCGAGGGGAAGAGGAGCAGCGCGGAGGTTGCCCCAGCGCCAGTGGTGAAGCAACCCGCACCGCCTGCAGTGAAGGCGATGCCAGCCAAACCGCCCCTACCCGCCAAGCCTTCGCCAGCCGTCACGACCAAGGCGCCTGCAGCGAAGAAAGCGGCGTCACCCGTCGCCAAGCAGTCGCCTCCCTTCGTGCTTGATGCAGTCAGGCACCTGGCTGCGCAAGCGCCCGGCGGCAAAGTTGGCGGCAACGAGTTGATGCAACATCTGACCAAGGCGCACCCCGGCTTTTCACCAAAGAAGTACGGCCACTCAGGGCTGATGAAAATGCTGAAGAGCTATCCTCAGCTGGCCCACATTCCGGCCGGCTCGGGGAAATGGGCTGTGACGCTGGTGCAGCAGAAAGAGGCCGCAAAAGCGACCATCCAGATCGCAAAGCCGCCCATCAAACCCGCCCCCGCCTCACAACCTGGTACACCGCCACGTTCCGCTCAGCCAGCGCCCGCACCACTTCTGGAACCAGCTGCATCGGCAGATCCAGCTCATAACCATGGTCCACCCGCTGCAGTGACCCAGGATCGAAGTGGAACGCGGGATGGTCCCGGCTGCGCTCCAACAGGAATGCACTGATCGCCTCCCGTGCCACCCGTTGCCACTCCCCCACCTCGAAATAAACGCGGTACAGCGCATCGCTGTAATCGGCCGGGGTATCGCGTTTCGTATCGAGCGGGTCAGCGGTCACGACACTCTCCTGAGTGGTGGATGCGGAATCGGAACGGTCCTGCCTGGGGCTACCCGCGCCGCCGCGACGTCGGCCTTGCTTTCAGCGCATCCAGTGCCTCGGCATTGCGCCGCGCCCAGTCGTAGATCAGCTCGATTGGCTCCACCAGTTGCCGGCCCAGCGCGGTCAGGCTGTACTCCACGGAGGGCGGCACGGTGGGATGTTCGGTCCGCAGCACGATGCCCGCCAGCTCCATCTCGCGCAGGGTCTGGATCAGCATCTTCTTCGAGATCGCAGGCAGGCTGCGGTGCAGCGCATTGCTGCGCGCCACCCCGTCATGGCGCACGGCCAAGGTGTGCAGCACCATCGACGTCCACTTGGTGCTGAACAGCTCCAGCACCCGCCGCGGCGCACAGTCTTCGCGCCATTCCTGTTCCGGAGTGCCTGCTTTCATCGCGTGGTTACCATTTGGTGCCTTCTTTCGGGCCTGACCCCATTATCCTAAGGTGTCTGCCTGTTATTTGATGCAAAAGGCAACCTCATGACCCAGAAAGCGTTGGTAGTCGGTGCAACCGGCATCACCGGCAGTGCGCTGATACAGCAGCTGCTCCAGGAAGGCTGGGAGGTTCACGGCCTGGCGCGCAACCCGGCTGCGCTGCCGGCGGGCGTCCACGGTGTCTCGGCCGATCTGCGCGATGCACAGGGCACCCGGGCCGCACTGGCAGGCCTGCGCCCCACCCATGTATTCATCACCACGTGGTCGCGGCAGGCCAACGAGGCCGAGAACATCCGCGTGAATGCGGCCATGGTGCGCCACCTGCTGGATGCCCTGCAGCCGGCCGGTTCGGTGCAGCACGTCGCGCTGGTGACCGGGCTGAAGCATTACCTCGGACCATTCGAAGCCTACGCGCAGGGCGCGCTGCCACAGACCCCGTTCCGCGAAGAACAGCCCCGCCTGCCGATCGAGAACTTCTACTACGCACAGGAAGACGAGGTCTTTGCCGCGGCCGCGCGTGATGGCTTCAGCTGGAGCGTGCATCGTCCGCATACTGTGATCGGTGCGGCGGTGGGCAACGCCATGAACATGGGCACTACGCTGGCGGTGTACGCCTCGCTGTGCAAGCGCAGCGGCCGTCCGTTCTATTTCCCCGGCTCGCTGGCGCAGTGGAACGGATTGACCGACATGACCGACGCGCGCCAGTTGGCACGCCAGCTGGTGTGGGCCACCCAGACCCCGGCTGCCGCCAACCAGGCGTTCAATATCGTCAACGGCGATGTGTTCCGCTGGAGCTGGATGTGGGGCCGCATCGCGGACTGGTTCGGCATCGAAGCGGCGCCGTTCACCGGTGAGCTGCGCCCGCTGGAACGGCAGATGGCGGACGACGCGGCACCGTGGGTGCAGCTGGCCATCGAACAGGGCCTGACCGAGCCCGACATCCACCGGCTGGTGTCGCCGTGGCACACCGACGCCGACCTGGGCCGTCCGGTCGAAGTGATGACCGATATGTCCAAGAGCCGCCGGCTGGGCTTCCTGGACTACCAGCCCAGCGATGACGCCTTCTTCGACCTGTTCGCCACGCTGCGTGCGCAGCGGCTGATTCCGTAAGTGCCAGCCAGCGCAGCCAAACGCCCCGGAATCATCCCCGGGGCGCCTGTGCACAGCCATCAGAACCTGTAGTTCACCGTCAACCGCACGTTGCGCGGCTCGCCCCAGGTGTAGGTGCTGTACCAGTTGAAGATGGTGTAGTAGTGCTTGTCCAGCAGGTTGTTCACGTTGAGCGTGGCCGACAGCCTGTCGTTGAACTCATAGCGCGCCATCGCATCCAGCAGCCAGTACGGATCGGTGCGATGCACCAGGCTGCCGCCGTCCAGCGGGTTGGTGATGGTGCCGAAGGTGCTGCCCTGCCAGCGCGCGCCGCCGCCGATGCTCACCCCACGCAGCGCGCCGTCCTGCACGCGGTAGGTGGTGTGCAGGCTGAACTGGTCTTCCGGCTCCAGCGTTGACACCTTGGTGGACTGCTGCCGCGCGATCTTGTGCGCGTAGCCGCCCTGCACCTGCCAGCCCGATGCAACCTGGCCGGACACATCGAACTCGTAGCCCTTGGTGCGCACGCCCGCCAGCCCGCGGTAGGCGATGCCACCGCTCGGCGTCAGACCGCCACTGGGCTCGGCATAGTTGTCCTGCTCCAGCTGGAACACCGCCGCGCTCGCGTTGAAGCGTCCTTCCATGAACTCGGCCTTGACGCCGGCTTCGTAGCTGCGGCCTTCCAGCGGATCCAGCACCCTGCCCTGCTCGTCCTGGCTGCTCTGCGGCTTGAAGATGGAACTGTAGCTGGCGAACACCGAGTAGTTCTGGTTGAGGTCGTATACCAGCCCGGCGTACGGCACGATCACGCCGCTCTCGTCGATATCCATGGCCTTGTAGTTGGCCACGCGGCTGCCCAGGATCAGCTTCAGCGGATCGGCCAGGTCGAAGCGGCCCACCACGTAGGCACCGCTTTCGCGGGTCACTTCATGGTTGCCGTAGCCCCACTGCCAGTCCGGTTCGGGCACATCGCCGGTCCAGCCGCGATAATCGGCCACGCTGGTGACATAGCCTTCCTGCGGCGAGTATCCATCGTTGATCCAGCGCTTGCGCGACACGCTGCCGCCGACCACCAGTTCATGCTGGCGACCGAACCATTCGAACTTCCCGCTGACATACAGATCAGCGGCGTTGCTGGTGGTTTCGCCCACGTACTTGCCAACCCACATGCTCACGCCTTCGCCAGTGACCGGGTCCGGGTTGCCGCCGGCCGCCGCGCCCAATGGGGCGTCATAACCGTTGATCTGGTGATTGAGCTGCAGCTTGGCCACCCAGTCATTGCCGAAGGTGTGTTCCAGCGTGGCGAACGCGGTGCGGCTGTACTGCGCCCAGCTGCTCCAACGCGCACCGTTGTTGAACGAACGCGGCATCCTGTTGAAGTTGCCGGTGCTGTCCAGCAACGGAATGCCGCCCCAGCTGGAACCCTGCGGATCGCTGTCCTGGTAATCGGCGCCGACGGTCAGCAGCGTGCTGTCGTCGATGTCTGCTTCGAGAATGCCGTAGAACACCTTGTTGGTGCGCTGGTAATGGTCGACGTTGGAGTGCTTGTCCTGCTGCGCCGCCACCGCGCGCCCACGCACGCGACCACTTTCGGTCAGCGGGCCGCTGACATCCACTTCGGCGCGGTAGCTGTCCCACGAGCCGACGCCCAAGCCCATGCTACCGGCGAATTCGTGCGTCGGCTTCTTGCGGATCAGGTTGATGGTGGCACCGGGATCACCCATGCCGGTCAGCAGGCCGGTGGCGCCCTTGAGCACTTCCACGCGATCATAGATGGCCATGTCGCTGAGCGTATTGCCGGCCGAATAAGCCGAATCGCGCGCCATCGGAATGCCGTCGTACTGGAAGTTCTGCACGGCGAAACCACGTGCGTAGTACTCGGTGCGCTCGCTGTCGTAGGTGACGATGCTGATGCCCGGAGTGACCTTCATGACATCGTCGATGCCGTTGAGGCCGAAGTCGTTCATCTCCTGCCGGGTGATCACGCTGATCGACTGCGGGGTCTGACGCGGGCTCAGCACCAGCCGGGTGGCGGTGGCGATGGTACCCGGCGTGTAGGAGCCGCTGTTCTCGGTCACGGTGCCCAGCTGGTTGGCGGTCACCTGCACGGTCTGCAGGGTCCGTGCGGCCTCGTCGTCGGTCTGTGCGGCGGCGCTCTGCTGCGCCTGCGCGCTGGCGGTGAGCAGGCCCACGGTGAGCATCGCAGATACCGCCTGGGTCAGCGGCGAACGGGCAAGGGTGCGATGCAGACGAGCGCTGCGGGTCGGGGCAACAGGGGACGGAACGACGGACACGGCAGTGCCTCCAGGCAGGAAGTGATCCTCTGGCGGCGGCTTGAGGTAACAGAATGGGCGGCATGATGACGCAAATGTGACGACGGGGAAAGCCTGCGCCTGCCCCGCCGCCTGCGCGGCGATGCGGCCCCACGCCGCATCGCCATGCTCCAGTGAACCGCACTCCCTCAGTTCACCTGCACCTGTCCCAGCGGCAGTCGACGCTGCGCATCCTGCCCATCGTTCTGCGGGGCGATGTTGCGGCGGCCCGGGGTGTCATCGGCCAGCGCAAGACGCAGCGCATAGCTGCCCGGCGCCAGGCTGCTGGGCACGGTGAAGGTGGTGCTGCGGCTCTGCACCGTGCCGGGCATGATCTCGCTCAGGGTCACCGCGGGTATCGAGGTACGCGCCTTGGTGCTGCCATCAGCCGCCACCCAGTGGAGTTCCACGTGGTAGGCATTGTACAGCGGGGCCGAGCCGTGGTTCTTGATACCCAGCTGCAGCGCCGCCTGCTGGCCACGCACCTGCGTGTTGGGCCAGGTCACCGTGCTGATGCCCAGCCGGTAGCCCAGATCGCTCTTCAGCGTCTTCAACTTGGCCGCATTGCCACTGGTTTCGTGCGCCCCGGCCGGGCCGAGGAAGCTGAAGTGGTAATCGCGCAGCAGCTTGCGCACATCGGCGGTGCGGTTGGTCCAGGTACTCTTCTGGTTGCTGTTCGGGCTCTCGCCGCTGACCGGGTTGACCATCCAGTTCTGCCGCGCCGCCGGTACCTCGTTGGCCAGCCCGTATTCGAGGTTCCACCAGCCATCGTCGCTGCAGCTGGGCATCTGCGGGTTGAACGCATTGCACTTGCCGGTGAACGAGGGGAAGTAATCCTCGTGGAAGCCAAACAGCGCCGACCCCACGTCTGATGCCCGCGCATAGCGGGTCTGCAGCGGCGTCTTCAGGAAGGCAGCGGTGTAGGCATCGCGGATCAGCGAACGGGTCTGCGCGTTGGGCTGCAGGTCTTCGCAGCCACTGGTATGCCACTCTCCCCAGAAGCCAAGCAGGCCCACCTGGATGGCGGTGATGCGCGGATCGCCATCGAAGCGCGCGGCCAGCGCCTGCACGAACTGCTGCATCTGCTGGCGCGCCGCCGTGTTGTTGTAATCCAGGCTGCGGATCGGACCGTCCGAATCGCACTTGGCGCGCACCGCATACGGAATGTTGAGTGGCGCCTGTTCGAGGAACTTCGGATAGTCGCGTTCGTTCTCGCCGCCGGTGTAATGCGCGTCGATCTGGCTGGCGGCACTTTCCGGATAATCAGCGACGGGGCGCAGCACGAAGGTCGCCAGCGGATCGTCATTGAGGATCGGCTGCAGGTACAGCGTCTCCACCGCATTCCAGTCGAATACCTGGTCGGCGGTTTCAATGATCCGCCATGGAAGGTACACGTGATAGATGTGCGCCCCGTGGAAATTATCCACCCCGCCATCCACTGCATAGGAACTGCCCCACAGCATGAAACCGCGATGCGGATTGTCGAACTCCTGGGTGGATACCGCCGGGGTCAGGGTGCCGGCGTGGGCACAGGCGGTGGACAGGGCGCTGGCGAGGACTGCGACAGCCAGCATTCCGGAAAACGGACGTGACGACGACATGGACGTACCTCTTCGGTTGCACGGGGAAGACGGCGACAGGAGGCGTTGGACCAGCCCCAGGGTGTCGCCGACGACCTTATGGCATGTTTCGTTATGTATCAATGTCGAAACATAGCGAAATTTATCGATTGGATCACAGTTTCGATCTGTGCAGCGACACCAAGTAGCGCCGAGCCATGCTCGGCGGCTTTCCGTTCGGACTCGTCGCTTCCTGAAACATTTCGCGCTCCGCGCTCGCCGAGCGTGGCTCGGCGCTACCTACTACGATTTGCGGATTTTCCTTGGTGAATACGTCTTGATCTCGTTATCATGTAAACGATTACATGGAGCTTTGATCGACAATGGAAACACCGAACACCGTCCCGCACAGTCCGAAATGGCAGTTCCGCTTTGACTTCTTCGCCCAGCATGGCGCACCGAAGACCAAGGGGTACTGACAGGCTCTGAAAGACCTGCCCTTCGCCGGAAAATTCAAGGTGAACATCAACCTGTTCGCCCTGTTCTTCAGCTGGATCTACCTTTTCATCCTGGGCATGTGGCGCAAGGGTCTGGTTGTATTCGGCCTGTACGTGGCACTGGTCACCGTCTCCTTCTTCGTACCGGACCTGCTGGTACGTGCACTCGGAGCGGCGCTCGGCCTCTCGGTGGCCATGAGCACCAACTACAGCTATTACGCCGAACGCGTGAAGGGCAAGGTCAGCTGGAACCCGTTCGAAGGCCTCTTCTAAGCAGGAAAACGGTAGCGCCGAGCGCACCGCCCTTGGCTGACTGGCGGCTATCTGCCGATGGCTGATATCGCGCCGCATGCATTGCAACACCTGCACGCCAGCTCCATTTCGGGGATGCGCCCGCGGTTGGGCGCTCTCAGGAGAAATGCATGCCGCACCACGAAAAGGTCGCCCTCACCGGCGTCATCCAACACGTCTTTGCCCACCGTTTCACCTTCATCGCCGACGATGCCGCCTACCTGGCCGATCTCGGCCCGAAGGGCGCCGAAGTCTTTCCGCTCGCCCAAGGCCTGGCCATCCGCCTGGAAGGCGAACAGCGGCCTTCGGAGATCAAGGTCAGCCGCATCGCCAGGAAGGACGGAAGGTTTGTCGAGGTGGAACACAAGAAGCCGCACCACAGCCCCAAGCACCACCATCCGGACGTTCCCGCCGATCCACGCGCAGCGCTGGCTGCGGTGAAGAAAGCCGGGTGGACGGTTCACGGCACGCCAGAGCGCAAGCCCAAACACTTCGAAGTGCTGGCCCATCGCGATGGCGGAGATTGGACAGAACTGCACGTCGATTTCGCCGGTGCCATCTATAAAGAAAAGCAGGCCGACGCAGCCAAGTGGGACCTGCAGGACTGATACAGAAAAACGCCAGGCCGCATTGCTGCGGCCTGGCGTTTTTACTTACCGGTGCGATGCTTAGAAGAAGATCGCGTACAGGATGAGGATCGGAATCGGAACGCCCAGGAACCAGAGCAGCAGGGTTTTCATGTCGGTTCTCCTTGGTGGATACGAAAGTTACAGGTCGCGGCGGCGGCCGCCCCAGGTGGCACTCAGGCTGGCGAAGAACGCGCCGATGAGCAGCGTGATGAACAGCCACAGCGCGGCATGGGCCGTGGCCTTGCGGGCGTCATCCGCAGCCGTCTTGGCGGTGTTCTTGGCATCTTCCAGCGCGGCGCGCATGCGGGTCTGCACGTCGGTCACGCGCGCTTCTGCCTCGGCTTGGGTCATGCCGGTTTCGCGGGCGATCAGCTGCGCGAGGTACTGCTTGTCGGCCGGATCCAGGCCTTCGCTCTGCAGGCTGGAGACCACGATACGGTTAACCTCGGCCCGCACCTCACGGCGATCGCCACCGCGCTCGTTGCCGGGCATCGGACGCGGCGGCGGCATCGCGGCGTCACGCGGGCCGGCAGCCGGATCCATCGGTGCGCCCATCGGCGGAGCCGGCGGTGCCGGCGGCGGGTTGGTGGAGGCGTTACGGAACAGGGAATCGACCCAATAGTCCATGTCGCCTTCCTTCGCGCCCATCGCAGCCGCCCCAGCGCCTGCACCTGCCGCAGCAGCGGTGGTCGCAGCGGCGCCGGCGGTGGCACCGGCTACTTTCGCGCCTGCACCCAGTACGCCGCCGATGGCGGAGGTGAGCAGGCCAGCGGTCAGCAGCGTGGCAACCGCCCACGACACGAAACCGTGCGCGGTATCGCGGAAGTAGGTCTCGTCACCGTGCAGGTTGGTCCACTTGGTACGCAGACGGCCGGCGAGGTAGCCCCCCAGGCCGGAAGCCGCCAGGGCGGTGAAGGTCAGCCAGGCGATGCTGCTCCAGCCGAAGGTTTCCTTGGATACGCCGTCGAAAGACCACGGCGACACCGAAGACAGGCCCAGGCCGACGCCCAGGATCAGCAGCACCAGCGACAGCGCAGCAGCGGCGACAGCGCCGGCGATGATCGCGCCCCAGGACACCGCGCTTTCCGGCGTGGGAGTGATCACGGGTGTGGAAGTGACCACGGTATCGAACTCGGTGCCGAGCGGCCGGCGGTCCGGGAATCCACTGGGTGTACTCATTGGTGATGCTCCATCTGAATGGCTGCGGGCGCAGCAAGCGTCGTGAGGCTGCGCGCTTTGCTGTGAACACGGGGAAATGGGGAAATCACGCGCATTTGATCCGCATCACCGCCGTGCGGGCAGCCGTCATCCCCGCCAGAAGCGAGGCAGGAAGATGATGAGCACCGTGAAGAGTTCGAGTCTGCCCAGGAGCATCGCAAAGGACAGCACCCATTTGGCCGCGCTTGGCAGTGAGGTGAACGTGCCCGCTGGGCCGATTGTTTCGCCCAGTCCCGGACCCACATTCGACAGCGCCGTGGCCGCTCCGCTTGCGCTGGTCAAGAAGTCCAGGCCAAGCCCCAGCAGCACAACCGTCAAAACGGCATAGCAGACCAGAAACACCGTCAGGAATGCGACCACCGACCCGATCACCTCATCGGAGAGAGGTTTGCCGTCGTAAGACCTTGGAAACACCCCGTTGGGATAAAGCAGGCGCAGGAAATGAACACGCAGCATCACCGCCATGACCTCAAAGCGGAATATCTTGATGCCACCGCTGGTCGAGCCCGTACACCCGCCCACGAAGGTGAGCAGAAAGAACACCCCGACGATCGCCGCACCCCACTGGCCATAATCGGTCACCGCGTAGCCCGTCGTGGTGACCACGGACACCACACTGAATGCGGCGTAGCGGAAGGCCTGTTCGACGCCGTACTGCCCCGATACCACCAACCACGTGCCGATGCCGCCTATCGAAACAGCGAGCAGCCTCAGCAGTGACGTGACCTGGCGATCAACGAAGGCGCTTCGGTCACCCGCCAGGAAGCGTACGTACAGGACAAAGGGCACCGTGCCCGACAGCATGAAGAACGTCGCAAGCCACTGGATTCCGTTGTCCTGCCAGCGTCCGAACGACTGATCCGACGTTGAATAGCCGCCCGTGGCAATCGACGTAAGCGCATGGACAATGGCATCAAATGGATCCATCCCTGCCAGCCAGTAAGCCACTGCGGCGACGACCGTCAAACCAATGTAGGCGTAGCCGATCGTAGAGGCGATCTGCCGCACGCGAGGCATCGCCTTCTGCGAGCGATCTGACGACTCGGTTCGAAACAGCTGCATCCCGCCGACACCCAACGCCGGCAGGATGGCAATGGCGGTGGCAATGATGCCGATACCGCCCATCCATTGAAGAAGCCCGCGCCACAGCAGTAGACCAGGCGGGGCTGCATCGAGCCCTGTCATGACCGTGGCGCCGGTGGTTGTAATGCCCGAAACCGCCTCAAAAAAAGCGTTGGCGAAGTGGCCGCGTAGTTGCGGGTGTTCCGAGAACAGGAAGGGCAACGCGCTGACCGCCGAAACCGCTGCCCAGCTCAGCGGTGTCAGGGCGAAAGCCTGCCTCAAGGTCAGTCCTGACTTTCCCCACTTGCCCCCTGATCGCCAATAACCCCACGCCAGGGCGCTACCGCACATCGCAGAAACCCCCGATGCCATGCCGAACGCCAGCCAGTCCCGGTTGTCGTAGTAAAGGTCAGCGAACATCGGCAGCAGCATGAACGCAGCCGTTGCCAGCAGCACCTGCCCCACGATCGCTCCCACCAGGCGAAAGCTGTTGCTCGATGCCGAAACCCCGCCAGGAGCCCACCTCATACCGTGACCGTTGTGCTTCAAAGCGAGCGTCCGCCAGCGCCACCCAAAAGCTGCTCAGCCGCATCTATCTCGCTGTAGGCAACCACCAGTACCACCCGATCGCCCGGAACAATCCGTGTCTCGGCGCTCAGGTCCAGCGGGCGATCATCGCGGATGACGGCCCCGACCTTGATTCCCTCCGGAAGCGCGAGCGCACCAAGCGGCTGCGTCAACAGCGCAGAGCGCCCGGCGCTGATGGTGGCCTCGATCACCTCACCGAAGTCCTCGCGCAAGGTCTGCAATCCGACGATCTTGCCGCGGCGAACGTGGCGCAGCACTGTCGACACCGTCACCGCACTCGGACTCACCACGGCGTTGATGCCCATTCCAGGCAGAAGACTGGCGTAGGTGCTCTTGTTGACCAGTGTCACCGCTTGGCGACAGCCGAGCTTGCGGGCCAGGAGCGAGCAGAAAATATTCGACTCGTCATCGTTGGTTACCGCCACCATCGATTCCTTTCGATCTACCTGGGCTTCTTCGAGCACTCCACGATCCAATGCATCGCCATGCAGCACGACGACATCGCTGCCGAGCGCCTCGGCTGCATGGCGAGCCCTGTCACGATCACGTTCGATGAGCGTGATGCGCGTCTTCGGCAGCAGGGCACGGATGTTGCGCACAAGATGCATGCCTACATTGCCAGCCCCGGCGATCACCAGCGCGGCGATGGGGCGCTCGCGGTGCCCGAACAGCGCCATCGTGGCCTTGCGCCGCTCAGAACGAGCCAGCAGATAAAGCTCGTCGCCCAGCTCTACCCGATCCAGTGGCGTGGGAATGAAGGTGATTCCCTTACGGGTGACGGCAAGGAGCGTTATGTGCTCGAACCTTCCATTGGACTCAAGATCGCAGATCCGCTCACCCATGGCGGGGCAATCCGGATCAGCCACGCCAACGCCGATCACCTCCAACTGTCCACGAGCCAATGGCAGAATCGTGAATGCGCCAGGCGTTCGAAGACGTCGCGTGATGCCCTCGGCAACCTCGGCTTCCGGGGAAATGATGACATCGATCGGCAGATGTTCGGCAGCAAACAAGCCGTTGGTATCGCGTGCGGTGTAGCCGACATGCCGCAGCCTGGCAATCCGGCGCTTTACCTTGAACAGGGAATACGCCACCTGGCAGGCAACCATGTTGACCTCATCCGAACGGGTGACGGCGATCAGCATGTCAGCGTCCAACGCGCCGGCCTCGCGCAAGGTATCGGGGTACGATGCATGCCCTACCACGCCGCGGATGTCGTGGCTTTCGTCGGCCCGCCGGATCAACTCGGCATCGGTGTCTATGATGGTGATCGCCACGCCTTCCGACGCCAGCTGCCGCGCGATGGTCATGCCCACCTGCCCAGCGCCACACACGATGATTTTCATGGATTGGGGGGAGACAGGACGTGCGTCGATGTCAAGAACCCAAGCTCCGAACAGGCCCAAGAAGCATGATCTTAAAGTTCTCGAGCAGGGAGTTCCAGCAGCCTCCGCTGCAACCTGAGGCCTGATCATCGGATGTTGACGCGTCCGAACTGCCGAACAGGGATACTCCCCTGCATCAACGTCCGAGCAACTGTCCCATGATGAGCAAGTGGAAGCTGTCCCTGTTCAGGATCAGCAGGAGGATGTGGTTCCGGTCCACGCTGTATGGCGTGCTGGGCGTTGCCACCGCGCTGGCGGGCGCTGCCGCCCGGTTCGTATTGCCGCAGGGCCTCGCCGCCCAGATCGGCGCCGACTCGGTTGGCAACATCCTCGGCATCCTGGCCGCGTCCATGCTGACGGTGACCACCTTCGCCCTGTCCACGATGGTCGCCGCATACGGGTCAGCGGCCACCAACGCCACACCGCGTGCGTCCCGGTTGCTGATAGAAGATACGCGTGCCCAAGGCACGCTGGCGACGTTCGTTGGCGCGTTCCTGTTTTCCATCGTCGGGCTGATCGCACTCAGCACCGGCATCTACGGCGACAGCGGAAGGCTGGTGCTGTTTGGAGCGACCATCGCGGTCATCATCGTCATAACCGTAACGCTCCTTCGCGCAATCGAGCAGTTTTCCCGCTTTGGACGGCTCGGCGAAACGGTTGACCTGGTCGAAAAGGCCACCTTGAAGTCGATGGAACTGCGGGCAGAGGAGCCGTTTCTCGGCGCGATGCCCTATACCGGCAGCCTACCGGACACCTCCATCGCCGTCTTCGCAACAGCGGTCGGTCATGTGGAGCACATCGACATTCAACGCCTCGACGCCCTTGCAGAAGCGCATCGACTGACCGTCTACGTCGCCTGCCAGCCGGGCACGTTCGCAACGCCAAACCGCGCACTTCTCCACGTCATGGGCACCCTCCATGATGACCAGCGGGCGCAACTGGTCGAAGCAGTCACCATCGGCGGTTCCCGCAGGATAGAAAATGATCCGCGCTACGGGCTGGTCGTCCTTGCTGAAATCGGTGTGCGATCGATGTCCCCCGCAATCAACGATCCCGGTACATGCATCAGCGTCATCGGCACCTGTGTACGGCTTCTGCTGAGATGGGATGCGCTGGCGTGCGTGCAACGGGACGAGAAAGTACAGCACCGCCACGTCCATATGGCGCAGCTGGATGCGGACGACCTGTTCGAGGATGTCTTCGCCCCACTGTCCACCGAAGCAGCAGGTTCGCTGGAGGTCAACATCCGGCTGCAGAAGGCATTGGCTGCCCTTTGCGCCGGCTGCTCAGCGAGCACCCGTGAAGCGGCGCGACACCATGCGGACTCTTCATTGGAGCGCGCCCTGCAAACACTCCGCTTTGCCCAGGATCGCCAGAAGCTGCGCGCGATTCATGCGCTGGAGCAGCAGCGCGCGCAGGACGCCGCCAGCCGTCGCACGTTTGGGTCTCCTGCGCCAACGCGTTAGACTTGGACGCTTTCGTTCGCAAAATGGAGGCCACGGACACTATCGTGAAAGCATTTCCCCTCGTTTTCCTGTGTGCGGCGGCAACGGCCACGCATGCAGCACACGCTCAGGAAGCGCGCGGCGGACAGGTCGATCCGTTTGTCGACATCGGCGGCGCGGTGCGCTTCAACTACGGCTGGCTCGACTACGGGCCCACCAGCCGGCTGCAGCTGGAGCTGCTCCGCGCAGATATCGAAGCCGGTGCCGGCCCGCTCTTCTTCTCTGCCCAATATCGCTGGTATGACGGGTTCGATGCCGTCCACCACGCCTACGCGGGCTGGAATTTCAGCGAGACCACGCAACTCAAGGCAGGTATCCAACAGGTTCCCTTTGGCCTGCTACCCACCGTTTCGCAGAGCTTCTGGTTTGGCTCGGGCTATTACCTCGGGATCGAGGACGACTACGATCCGGGCGTGACATTCAGCCATCAACAGGGCGACCACCACTGGACGGCGGGCTGGTTCTCAGGCGATGAATACGGAAGCGGATCGCGCTATGACCGCTACTCGTTCGATGTGGCGCAGACACCCGACCTGCCCTACCGCGAGCGCGGCCGCGTCCACGTCCGGTACGAACATACTGGCGTGTTGAACGAGGGCGAACTGCTGCTCGGCGCATCGGCATTCAGCGGCCGCGTCCAGGACACCACCACCGGCCGCCACCGCGGACACCACGGCGCGGCATTGCACGCCCAGTGGAAGCGGGAGGGTTGGACCACCCAGCTCCAGTGGGCCCGCTACCGTTACAGCGTCCCGGGCGACCGGATTGCGATGTCAGCCTTCCTCGCCCCCTTCGAGATCGCCTCCGAAGCCGACGTGCCCAGCGCCAACGTCGCCTATTCCTTCGGCGCCCGGCGCTGGCTTGACGACATCACCTGCTACAACAACCTGAGCATGACGCGGCCGGTCGGTCGCCGCGCGGGCGTCAGGGAGTCATGGCAGAACGTCACCGGATGCAGCCTGCAGAAGGGAATCATGCTGACCTACGTGGACTGGATCGCCGGCAAGAACATGTGGTTCGCAGGCGGCGATGGCATCGGCATCGACGACGGCGGCCCCTCCCGCTGGCACAGCCGGCTGAACCTCAACATCGGGTTCTATTTCTAAGAGCACTCCGCTCTCCTGCTCCATCGCATCAACCGGAGGATTCCATGCAGAGCCCCGCTCCGCCATCCACTCCTGTCCGCCAGCGCATCCTGCCGCAGGTGTTCATCCCTACCGCGGCCATCGTCCTGCTCCTCGTGGCGCTGTCCATTTTCGTCCCGGAACAGGCCACCACCTGGTTCACCGCGGCCAAGAACTGGACCGCCAACGACGCAGGCTGGTTTACGATCCTGTCCGTCGCCGGCTTCCTTGTCTTCGTCATCGGCGTGGCCATCAGCGGTTATGGACGCATCAAGCTGGGCCCGGATCACAGCCGCCCCGACTACAGCTATGCGTCGTGGTTCGCCATGCTTTTCGCCGCAGGCATGGGCATCGGCCTGATGTTCTTCGGCGTGGCCGAGCCGATCATGCATTACGCCACCCCGCCGACGGGCACGGCCGAGTCTGCCGAGGCAGCCCGCCAGGCCATGCGCATCACCTTCTTCCACTGGGGGGTGCACGCCTGGGCCATCTACGCGGTCGTTGCGTTGGCGCTCGCCTACTTCGCGTATCGGCACAATCTCCCGCTGCGGGTGCGCTCGGCACTCTATCCACTGATCGGTGACCGTATCCATGGTCCCATCGGCCACGCCGTGGACACCTTTGCAGCCCTTGGCACCATCTTCGGCCTTGCCACCTCGCTGGGCCTCGGGGTCATGCAGATCAATTCGGGTCTGAATTATCTTTTCGGTCTGGAAATCAGCACTTTGGTGCAGGTGTCGCTGATCGGCGTGATCATCCTGGTGGCGACCGGATCGGTGGTTGCGGGCCTGGACAGCGGCGTGCGCCGCCTGTCGGAGATCAACATGATCATGGCCGTGGCGCTGCTGGCATTCGTGCTGGTCTGCGGCCCCACGGTGCATCTGATGCAGGCATTCGTCCAGAACACGGGCATGTACGCATCCCAGCTCTTCTCCATGACGTTCAACCTGTACGCGTATGAGCCGAGCGGCTGGCTGGGTGGCTGGACGTTGTTCTACTGGGGCTGGTGGATCGCCTGGTCGCCGTTCGTCGGCATGTTCATCGCGCGCATCTCCCGCGGCCGGACGGTGCGCGAATTCGTCGTCGGCGTGCTGCTGGTGCCGCTTGGTTTCACGTTCCTGTGGATGACCATCTACGGAAACTCGGCCTTGTTCATGGTCCGCTCCGATGGGGTTCAAGCCCTCGTCACGGCCGTATCCAACGACAGCTCGATGGCGCTGTTCGAGTTCCTGCGCCACCTGCCGTTGACGATGATCACCTCCTCGCTTGCCGTGGTGCTTGTGGCGCTGTTCTTCGTCACCTCCGCCGACTCCGGCGCGCTGGTGATCGACATGCTGACATCCAAGGGTGAAGAAGAATCTCCGGTCTGGCAGCGGATCTTCTGGGCACTGCTGGTTGGCGCCATCGCGGTCGCCCTGTTGATCGCCGGCGGCCTTGAATCACTCCAGGCTGCCACCATTGCCAGCGCCCTTCCCTTCACCGTGGTCATGATTCTGATGTGCTGGGGCCTGCTCAAGGCCATGCACCTGGACGCGACCAAGCGTTCGATCCTGCGTGAGGCGCGCATGCTGCCGGGCACCAGTGGCGACTGGCGCGCCAGGCTGAAGCTGCTGGCGCACAACCCCGTCAAGATCGAGGTGGTCGGGTTCATCAGGGACCATGTGCTGCCCGCGCTGCAGGAGGTCGCCGTGGAGCTGCGCAAGCAGGATCTGCCGGTCGAGGTGACCGCAGGCGATGATGGCCGGGCATGGCTGCGTGTAGGCCATGGTGAGGAAATGGACTTCTTCTATTCCGTGCGCCCCCAGCCTTACGAAGCGCCCACGTTTGCCCTGCAGGATCCCCGCCGTCCCGCCAGCGAGGGCACCCGCCACTACCGGGCGGAGGTCTACCTGCGCGAAGGCGGCCAGGACTACGACGTCATGGGATGGCCCAAGGTCCAGGTGATCCACGACGTGCTGGACCAGTATGAGCGTCACCGCCAGTTCCTGGATCACGTCCGCTGATGGCAATGCCGGCCAGCCTGCCCGGGCTGGCCGGCCTGCTTGAACGCCGGACCCGCTCTACATGCTAATCTTTCTCATTCTCACCCGCCTTTCGGCCCGCGATGACCCGCCCGACCCCTTCTCTCTCCCTTCTGGGCCTGGCCCTGATCCTCGCCTGTGCTTCGGTCCACGCAGCGCCGCCCTCTTCCGCTGATGTGCAACAGCTGGATGCCGTGCAGGTGCATGGCCGGGCGCAAACCCTTTACCGGGTGGACGATGCAACGGTGGGGACGCGCACCGATACCCCGCTGGCGTTGGTGCCGCAGTCCATCCAGGTGGTGCCGCGCGAACTGATTGAAGACCAGGCTGCGCGCCAGATCACCGATCTTTACCGCAGCATCAGCGGCATCAGTTTCTTCAGCTACGCCGGCGTGACCCTGCGCGGCTTCCGCCAGGAAAACGTGCTGTACGACGGCATGCGCGGCGACCCCTATGCCGGATTTTCGGTACCGCAACTGTTCAACATCGATCGCGTGGAAGTGCTGAAGGGTCCGGCCGGCGCGCTGTATGGCGGCGGCGACGCCGGCGGTGTCATCAACTACGTAACGCGCAAGCCCAAAGCCACGGCCGAGCGCCGCATCGAACTGCAGGCCGGCAACAACGATTTCAGGGCCGCATCGATCGACGCCACCGGGCCAGTGAACGCCACCGGCAGCGTGCGCTACCGCGCCGGGCTGTATGGCGACACCGAACAGGGCGTGCGCTGGAACGCGGACAGCGAGAGCGTGATCGGCGATGCATCGCTGGCCTTCGACGTGGGCGACACCGGCGAGTTGACCCTGCAGTTCACCGACATCACCCAGAACCTGGGCGGCAACCGCCTGCGCGGCGTGCCGGTGGACGACAACGGCAGTTTCCTGACCGACCGGCGATGGAACCATAACGAAGCCAGCGACTTCCTGGATATGCGTGCCAAGGTGGCGCTGGCGCAGTACCGCTTTTCGCCCGGCAGCAACCTGGACGTCGATGTTGGCGCACGCTGGTTCGAGAACAACGAGCATCAGATCTACCACGAGCCGATGGGCCTGATCGACCGCAACCGCGATGGCGTGCCCGAATGGATGACCCGCCAGCTGCGCAACCAGATCCGCGACAACGACGCGTTTACCGCCAACGGCAACGCGGTGTGGCGCTTCAATACCGGCAGCATCGGGCACAAGCTGCTGTTCGGCGCCGATGTCTACCAGCAGGATGCCGACTTCACCGCACAGACGGCCAACAGCGCCGACCTTGCGCGGGGTGCCGGCCCGGTGCCCGGTATCGACCTGTTCAACCCGGTGTATGGCGCCAGCTCGTGGCGCGACTACAACCTGGCCGCCCTGCCTTGGCGCAGCACCAGCACGCGCAGCAAGCGCTATGGCGGCTACCTGCAGGACGAACTGGCGCTGACCCCGCGCTGGCATGTGCTGGCCGGGCTGCGCTGGGACGGTTTCAAGGACGACGACCGCATCGCCGGCACCACCGTGGATGGCAACGACATCAGCTGGCGGCTGGGCACTACCTACACCGTGCGCGAAGGCATCAATGTCTACGCCAACATCGCCAGCGGGTTCATGCCGCAGAGCGCCGCCAACCAGAGCGCCGAAGCGGGCGGCCCGTTCGATGCCGAGCGCAGCAGGCAGTGGGAAGTGGGCCTGAAATCCCTGCTGGCCGAGCGCGTGACCCTGAACCTGGCCGCTTACCGGATCGACCGCAGCAATATCGTGCAGGCCACCGGCGAGATCGTCGATGGCGTGAACCAGCTGGCTGCCTTGGGCCTGGTGCGCAGCACCGGCATGGAGCTGGACCTGCTGGCCGATGTGACCGAACGCTGGGTGCTCAACCTGACCTACGCCTACAGCGATGCCCGGGTGAAGGATGCCGGCAGCGACGGCATCACCAATGCCTCCGGCGACCGCTTCGCCAATGCCCCGCAGAACAAACTCGGCCTGTGGACCCGCTACGAGCTGCCGGCGATCAACTCCGCCATCGGCTTCGGCGCCGATTACGTGGATGAGCGCGTCAGCCTGGATGGCCAACGGGTAAAGCCGTACACCGTGTTCGACATGAGCTGGAAGACGCAGTGGCAGCAGTGGCAGTTCCAGGCCAACGTCAAGAACCTGTTCGACAAGGTCTATGCCGCCAGCGGTTTCACCGGGCGCACCGGCCACTTCCCGGGCGAGCCGCGCCGGGTGTACGTGCAAGCCGCTTACACGTTCTGAGCCCGCCCATGCGCCAGCCTTCGCCAGCGCCCCCCACCCGCCCGGCACGTGCCGGCAGTGGCCGGCGGCTGTGGTTCGACCTGCACAGTTGGCTGGGCCTGAAGCTCTGCCTGTTCATGGGCTTTGTCTGCCTCACCGGCACGCTGGCGGTGTTCTCCCAGGAGATCGACTGGTTGCTGCACGCCCCCATGCGCGTGGCCGACGGGGGTGAGCAGGCCGGCTGGGGCGCGGTCATCCATGCCGCGCAGACGGCACATCCGGACTGGGAACTGGAAGGCATCACCGCCGGCCACACCCGTCTGTTCGCCGCACGTGCGCAGATGCGCCTGCTCGACGGAAAGCGCCGCTTCGTCTGGGTCAACCCGTATACCGCGCGGGTGACCGGCGACACCGGCTGGTTCAATACGCAACGGCTGCTGCGCAACACCCACCGCCACCTGATGCTGCCGGTGGCCTGGGGCGTGCCGCTGGTGGCGGCGTTGTCCATTCCCCTGCTGCTCTCGCTGCTCAGCAGTCTCTACATCTACAAGAAGTGGTGGCGCGGATTCCTGAAATGGCCCGACGCGTCGCGACCGCGCCGTTTGTGGGGCGATGTGCATCGCCTGGCGGGTGTGTGGTCGCTCTGGTTTCTGCTGCTGATCGGCCTGACCGGGGCGTGGTATCTGGTGGAATCGCTCGGCGGCGATGCACCGGCCGCGCCCACCCTGCAACTGGCCGAGGGCGGCGACCGGGTTGCCCCCGTAGACCCGGCTGCCGTCGACACGGCAGTGCAGACCGTCCGCCAGCAATGGCCCGCCCTGGATATCCTCGCGGCCATCCCCGCACGCGATGGCGGCAGCATCCTCTTCATGGGCGAAGCCGACGCGTGGCTGGTACGCGAGCGGGCCAACAACATCGCCGTCGACCTGCGTAGCGGGCAAGTGATGGGCCGGCATGACGGCCGTGCGCTGAGCGTCCATCAGCGCATCGCCGAAATGGCCGACCCCCTGCACTTCGGCAACTTCGGTGGGTGGCCCATCCGGCTGCTCTGGTTGCTGGCCGGCACCCTGCTGACCGGATTGTGCTTTACCGGCGTGTATCTGTATGGACTGCGCACCGTGGATTCGCTGCGATCGGCGGCAAAGAGGAGGCCAGCGTGAGTCACGAAAAGCTGCCCGGGCCTTGGCGCGCGGCATGGCACGGAATGGGCCGTTGGCGCTGGCTGTGGCTGGTGCTGCTGCTGGTGTGGGCGTCGCTGGTGCCATTGGAAGCCATGAAGTAACGGCGAGGCAGGCGCTGCCCGCGCGTCCATGCCAGGGGTGCGCAGGCGGGTGAAACGGCCTAGCGTGTCGGTGCCGGGAAACCATGCCGCCTGGCCGCCCATACCACTCCCAACGCAAGCGCCAGAAGCGCGATCAAGGCGGGGGCGAAAGCACCTGCACCCAAGCGTTCAAGCAGCACGCCCCCGACGATGGCTCCCCCGGCAATCGCCAGGTTCCAGGCCGTGACCAACATCGACTGCGCGACATCGGCGGCACTGCCTGCCACGTTGGCCAGCGCGGTCTGAAACAGCGTCGCCGAACCCCCGAACGCCACGCCCCACGCGGCCACGGCCACATACACCACGCCGGGTACAGCACGAGCCACACCGAGTGCCAAGGCGGCCATCGCGAACACTCCGATGCTGCCCAGTGTCATTGCGCGCAGGCGACGATCAATCAGTACGCCGACAATCCAGATGCCCAACAACGATGCAACGCCGAATACCAGCAGCACCGCATCGGTGCGCTGCGCCATGCCTGCCGCCGACAGGAACGGCGCGATATAGGTGTAAAGCACGTTGTGTGCCAACACGAAAGCGAGCACTGCGACCAGCACCGGGCGCACACCGGGCAGGGTGAACACCTGCCGCAGCGACAGCGCCCTGCCCGCCGCCTGCCCCGCGAGATCCGGCAGCTTGATACGCGCCCACAGCATCAGTACCAACGCCAGTCCGCTCATGATGCCAAAGCACACCCGCCAACCCACCAGGTTGCCAACGAACGTGCCGGCAGGCACGCCCAGCGACAGCGCCAGCGGTGTGCCGACCATCGCGACGGCAATGGCACGACCCTTCTGGTGGTCGGGCACCATGCGCGCCGCATAGCCGGCCAGCAGCGCCCACAACACGCCGGCCGACACGCCGGCCAGGAAGCGCGCCGTCATGGTCAGGGCGTAACTGGTGGAGAGCGTGGTCACCGTGTTGGCCAGCACAAAGCCGGCAAGAGCCGCCAACAGCAATGGACGGCGACGCAGGCCCTGCGTGGCGGCGGTCAACGGGATCGCCGCCATCAGTGACCCGATGGCATAGATCGTGACGGTCTGCCCCACCCATGCCTCGGACACTGCCAGGCTCTGCGCCATCTGCGGCAGCAGCCCAGCCGGCAGCGCCTCGGTCAGGATGGTGATGAAAGCCGCCATTGCCAGCGCAAGCAGCGACGCCAGCGGCAGCCGACCCTCCGCGGCGGCCCCCACCCGTGCCGTAGGCGCACTCATCGGTGAACCCCGCCGATGTGCGGGAAAACTGGGAGACGCGTCATGCTGTTCAACTCGCTGTGATTGGCAGGCCACAACGATAGGAACCCGGCCATTAAAGAAAAAGTGGGCTACAGTTCCTCGATGTGCGGAACATCCTGTCCGCAATGAAGGGACCGGATGATGGACAGCCTGGGTGGCTTCGTCGTGTTCGTGCAGGTAGCCGAAACCCGGAGTTTCGTCTCCGCCGGGCGGCTGCTCGGCGTATCGGCCTCCGCGGTCGGCAAGAGCGTGGCGCGGCTGGAAGAAAAGCTGGGCGTGCGCTTGTTCCACCGCAGCACACGCAGCGTCACGTTGACGTCCGAGGGCGCCCTGTTCCTGGAGCGCAGCCGGCGCATCCTGGCAGAAATAGAAGCGGCTGAAATGGAACTATCGCAGGCCACCGCCGCACCGCGGGGACGCCTGCGGGTCAGCTTGCCGCTGGTCAGCTCGCTGGTGCTGCCGGTGCTCGGCGAGTTCATGCAGGCGTATCCGGAGATCGAACTGGACCTGGATTTCACCGACCGCATGGTGGATGTGATCGAAGAAGGTTTCGACGCCGTGGTCCGCACGGGCGAACCTGCCGATTCACGGCTGTCCGCCCGTCGCTTGGGTGCCTTCCAGATGCGACTGGTCGCCTCGCCGGCGTATCTGGCGCGACGCGGCACGCCCGCGCTGCCGGTCGATCTGCAGCAACACGCCTGCCTTCACTTCCGCTTTCCGAACAGCGGCAAGCTGGAGGCCTGGGCGCTGCGCCAGACGCCCGGCGAACCCGAGCTGCAACTGCCAACCTCGATGATCTGCAACAACATCGAGACGCGCGTCTGTTTTGCGCTCCAGGGCCTGGGCATCGCTTACCTTCCAGACTTCGCCATCCGCGAGCCGCTTGATGATGGACGGCTGCTGCCGGTCCTCGCCGACTACGTACAGCGCAGCGGGGTTTTCCATGTGCTGTGGCCGGCAAGCAAGCATCCCTCGCCCAAGATCCGGGCGCTGGTCGATTTCCTGTCCGCGCGGGTGTTTCCCACATCGGAGAGCAAGGCGCCCGGATCCGAACGGCGGCGACGGCGGTAAGGTCGGTCATGGCGCCGGGACGCGGGCGGACTCAGAACAGCGTGGCCTGCGCGGCCGGATAAATCAGATCCTGCCCCACCGCCTGCGCCATCGGATTGAGCGGATGCGGCTTCGGTTCCGCACCGGACACGATGTGCAGCACCTGATTGCCGCGGTGCGTCAGCAGGTCGGAGATCAGGCGCCGATGGCAACGCCACCAGGGCGCCTCCGCGCACATCAGCGCCGTCCGGTGCGCACCCGCCAGCGCGAGGACTTTCTCCAGCCCGCTGGCAAATTCGGCAGACGTCATATGGTCGGCATAGCCCTGAAACGCCGTGTTATCCCACGCGCCGTTGGGCGATGCCGGCCGCACCCTGCGACGCCCGCCCAATTCGGGAATCCACTGATAGGTCACGCCGAGGGTTGGCAGCGTGTCTGCCATCTGCTCCGAAGCAAACCAAGGGTGGCGACGCGAGCCCGGAAAGCGACGCACGTCCGCGATGGCCGATATTCCGTGCGCGGACAGCAGCTGCAGGAACGCGTCCCAAGGCCGGGTGGAGTGGCCGATGGTCCAGATCGTCAGCGAATGCGGGGCAGGCAGATTGGACGGCATGGAACCATTAGACAGGGGTGCGCATAAAAGGCGCGTGGTCAGGGCATGGGGCCCACTGACAGTGCAGTGCAGAAAATCAGCAGAAGGCGCGCCGAGCATGCTTGCGTGGGTTGAATGCTCCTGGATAGTCCGGGTTGACCATTCTGATGACGTACTTAACTGCTAGCCTACCTACTTCAGGGCGTTGAAGAAGCCCCCCAGTTCACCCACGGGGACGTGGACACCTATATGGAATGGAAGATTCTCGCTTGTTCGCTCCTCCTGAGCCTGTCCACGACGGCTTGGGCACAAGTGCCTGAGCCAGACTCTGAGTTGGGCCAGGAGATGCAGACGCTGGTGAAGAACTACGTCGCCGAGCATCCTGGAATATCCATCGACGAAGCCATCACCAGGCTCGCGGTTCAGACGGAAATCCTGCAATCAATGCAGGACCTGCGCCGGGAGTTCGCGGGCAGATTGACGGAGATATCCATCCAACCAGCGCCGGATCAACACATCCTTGTTGAACTGAAAGGCTCAGCGCCCGTCGCCAACAGGCAACTCGTTACCCCCAGTGGTAGCACGCGGGTGGTCTTCGAGGAGGGCCACAAGCACACCGGGGAAGAGTTCCACGCACGTATAGGTAAGCACAAGGATCTTCTTTACAGCGCCATACCGGGCATAACCGGCTTGCTCGGTCGTCCAGGTGAAGATCGCTTGATCATCTACATCGAAGGCAATGAGCGGCTAGCGGAGGAGCTACAGGGTGCAGTCGAAAGGATCGAGCGCGTGCTGGGCTTTTCGATATCCCTGCGGCCAAATATGGCCGGATCTTGGATCAGCTTATAGACATCGCTCGCGTTCACAACTCGATAAAATCCCAGCGTAGACCACCATCGCTATTCAGCTGACGACCTGCCTCCGCTCACTCGTGACCACGAAGCATGAAGCGCGTCAGCCAGCTTTGACCCCGTCTCAGTCAGCTCCCTTGACGCCTGACCGGCCGAGAACCATTCGACAGCTCTACTCATGACATTCATCACGCAAACACGCTTCCAACCACGCGCCAGCTGCAACGATTGATGCTTCAGGACCTATGCCCCGGACGACCTGATCCGGGGCAAGTTTTCCGCCATAGCGATTGCCGTTCCGATCCTCAAACACAGCCGTGGTGAGATAAAGTCTGGATCCATCTGCAAGCCTGTATGTTGTGTTGGACGTAGAGTGACCAGACGTGGCACCGCCGAAAGAGCGTGTAAGAGGCCGGCCACGGAAAGCCACCGCAACGGCTTCCCCGGAGCTGGCAGTTCGTCCAGAAGTCACCACCGCGACCGGCACACTTCCAAGATCTCGCACCTCGACAATCCCTTCGTGGCCTTGGAGAGTCCAAGGACTGGAAGACCCGTCTCTATACCGGAAGCTACCTACCCCCTCCGTACCCAGCAGGGGCGATAGGCCGTACAGCATCGGCCACATGTTTCCGCCCCTGTTCCCACTGAGGTCAACAATCCACGCCCTGGCCCCCGCCTCCAGTCCTTTCGCGAGAGCTTCCCGGATGCTGTTCGCAAAGACGCGTTCAAGCTCATCGTCCGTTCCGTGGAACATCGGCACGTGGATAACCGCGATCCCTGGACGAAACATGCGCCAGGTTGCGTACTCCACTTCCGCTTTGGGTATCCTCTCCGCCTCCTGCAGGCCACCTGGCGAGCTCAGGAAGCTATGGCCGTCCCCCAGATCCCGCAGAAGGGCTTTGATGGCCGAGCGCGCTTGCCAAAGCGTGGCATCCGAGGCTGGCCGACCCGCCTCAATGCGCTCTGGGCCAAGCTCCTCGTAAGCCAGAGCATGGGTCTTGATGAGGCCTACCGCCTCGACATAGATCGCCTGAGCCTGCGCTTGCCCGGCGCTATTGGATTCAGCGGATTCCACCCTCAGCCCCTTCACCTCGAGCCGGGTTTCATTCTCGGCTACAAAGGAAACCACGACTAGATCATAAGACCTCGGCAGATCTATCTGGATCAGCGCTTCAGAGCTGGGCGCCCCACTCTCGAATCGTCGCGTTGCACGCCCGACCGTTTTCTTCCCGTCGAAAGCGCGCAACTGAACCGAGGAGGCTCCCTCTGCGGTCAGGTGCCGCGCCGACAGCTTGAGTGTCTTGGAGCCGTAGTCTTGACTCTTCAGCGCGTACATCACTCGGCACGTTGAACCGCGCTTGGCCTCGATGAGAACCGTGGCGTTCTGTCCAACTAGAGGGTCGCCCTGATACTCGAAGCGACAGTCCTGCGTTCCTTCCTCTCTGGTGCTCCAACCCAAAGGCGGAAACCCGGCAAGATTGCAGCCTGCAACAATGCAGCAGATCAAAAAAACCAGCGCCGTGGAGACATGCCTCATGAAGACCTCCGCTCACTCGTGACCACGCGAAACACGAAGCGGCGTCAGCCAGCGCTTCTCTGCAGAAACACGCTTCACGTCGGCCATGTACAACAACTGGTCCAGCGCATCCTCTTCAACCTCCTGGTCATGGAAAGCCTTGAACCACGCCGCCACCGATTCGGCGGGCCGGCGCATCCATACCTGCTTGTCGCCGGCACTGAACAGCAGCGTCCTGCAACCGGGGCCGATTTCCACCCCGTCCAGATCGCGCCACATGATGCGCACCTCGCCGAACGGTGAGCGACGGGTCAGCGAATCGCCGGTGACAAGGATCGTTGCCCCCAGGGAGCGCAGCGCGGCAAGCGCGGAGAATAACGCGATCGCAGAGCCCAACCAGAGAGTGAGGCCCTTGGCGAAGGTGACCACGAAAACGATCGCCACCAGGGCGGTGCCGAGGCCTACGATGACGTGCGGGGTTTCGGTGAAGGTGTAGACGGATCTGCGCATGTGCTTCCTGCTCATGGTGTGGTGTAGATCGTGCGTGCCCGCTTGCTGCGGGCTGTGCGCGATTGTAGCGGTACTTGGCGCGTGGCCTAAAGCACGCCGCGCAACGCGTCGCGCGCCGTCCTGACCCTATCGCGGCCGTCGCCCAGCAGGGCGTCGATCAGGCTCTCCCTGGGGATTCCCTCCTCCGCCGATGTGTGCACTTCGCGATGCGCGATATGGACGATTTCCAGCACTTCGGCAAGGGCGCGCAGCTGGCGGTCCACCAGCCTGAGATCGCAGCGCCAGGCGTCGGCGGCGGCGCGTGGATCCGCGTTGGAGCCGTCGCCGGGCGAGCGCCGGCGCGGCGGCGGTACGGCCACCACGGGGCGGTAGGCGTGCTGGGAACTTTCGTGCGCCTGCAGGATGCCTTCCAGCTTCTTGACGAAGCGCGGGGGCAGCGTGTGGACGGATTCGCCGATGAGCGCGTACAGGCGCACGCTGGCTCTGATTTCTGCGGACAAGGGGTGACCTCGCATGGCATGGCCACCGGCGCCGAGGCGCAGGGTGGCGGATGGTGCGGGTTGGCATACCGGCGTCGTACAAAGCAGTTAACCGGCGGATCATGCGATCCCCCGCACCGTCCGCCAAAAGGATGGCACGAGGGCGCATGCTCCGCCGTACCCGAAGGCGACAACGGAGACGCTTTGCTAACGACGTTCGGGATGCCAATCCCGGCTGGCCCTACGGGTCAGCACGGACATCGTGTGCTGGTGTGGCGGGCGTGTACATGAGGAAAGTTGCGGATTTGGCGCGGCGGCTGAGGTGTTACTGGACGTTGCCGAGGCCCGGCATCGAGCGCACGAACGCTGCTGGGTAGGCAAGAAGGAGCACTGCGCCGGGGATCACGCGACGGCCCTGCAGGGCGACGGCGGCGATGACGCAGACCAGCGCTCCGCATGCGCCGAGGATAAAAAGCTGCATGGCCGCGAGCATCTTCGGGCCGGCGCCCTGGGTGGCTGAGAGCCAGATGACGAGTGCTGCGCAGAGCAGTGAAATCGTGGCTGAGATGTACCAGAGGGCTTTCATTGCTTGCCTTCCGTGGCGGTTGAAGCTCGCCGCTGAGATACCACTATATGGCGTCCGTGTTCAGTGGGAGGTTCAAACATTATTGGTAGTGCGGTGACAGGCTCCGGGCCCAGTGGCGACGTCCGGGAGCGGCCAACAAGCCGCTCCCGGACGCCACATACCTTTGGATCCAACCTTAGAGAGCCTGCATGACCGAGCGCTCCGCTCGGAACAGCTCGCCAGCCCCCCAGAGCGACGACCCGGCGATGTCCGCCACGCCACTGCGGGGCTCCGTCATATCGGTAGCCACTGCCTGGAACGAGCTCATGGCGCCAATGAGGAGATTCAGTTCGGCATTTCCTGATGCCTGTCCGGCCCCCACTCCATTCTCAACTCGTCGGGACTGGGATGGGGACGCTGAAGTCGCCGAAGACAATGGACTCAGCTGGCTGGCGATACTGCTTGCAGAGATGGCATTACCACCATCACCGGGTTGCACGAAGGCAATTGCGAACTCGCCGCCCTGGAAGTGGCGCAGCACGCGCATCTGCTGGGCTGCAGTGCCATCAACGCGGACGACCAGGTCGTCCCCGTCGCGATGGTAGGACAGACGGTCGCGGCTGATGGCATCGAAGTACAACCAATCGGTGCCGCCACCCGTATTGTCGACTGTGTCCGCACCCGATCCCTCGGCATAGAAGTAAGTATCGTTGCCGACGCCGCCGAACAGCTGATCATTTCCATCTTCGCCCACCAGCTGGTCGTCGCCAGCACCCCCGATGAGGATGTCCTTACCCGATCCACTGAAGCTGCCGTTGCCACCGGACAAGTAGTCGTTACCCTCTCCTCCGTCCAGCTTGTCGTCGCCTCCCATCCCAAACAGCGTATCGTCCCCGGCGAGCCCTTTGATCAGATCGCGCCCGCTCGTCCCCACCAACTGCTCAGCACTGGCGGTGCCGTTGATCTTGGACGGGTAGTCGCTGTCGTTCCCGGCACCCGGCGTACCGCCGTCGTTGCCGCCGCCCCCGTTGTTACTCACCAGCGCATTGATTGCCGCAGTGTTGAGCGCCGAGCCGCTCGCGGGTTGCAGGTAGTCCAGCGACATGTCGCCGCCCAGGAAGTGGCCGGTCACGGTAACGCGCTGGTTGCTGTTGCCGTTGACGGTGATCACCAGGTTGTCGCCCTCTCGGGTAAACCCGAGCTGGGCCGCAGTGATGCCGTTCTGGAAGAACAACCATTCGGTACCGCCGCCAGTATTGTCGATGACGTCGACACCACCGCCGTAGATGTACTGGTCGTCACCACTGCCTCCGATCAGCACATTGCTGCCGTCCTGGCCGCGCAGTGAATCGTTGCCCGCGCCACCTTCGAGCCGGTCATTTCCGGAACCCGCCGCACTGCCGTTGCCGCCAGCCAGCGAATCATTGCCGTCACCGCCGCGCAGGGTGTCATCGCCGGCCATGCCGAACAGCGTGTCGTTGCCGCCGAGTCCCTCCAGCAGATCCTTGCCCGTGCTGCCTACCAACTGCTCCCCTGCGCCCGTCCCCTGAATGACCTGGTCGAAGCCGGTGCCGCCGCCAGCCACGATCTGGTTGATCTGCGCCGTGGTGAGGTATGCGCCGCCATCGGGTTGCACGTAGTCAATCGCCGCGTCGCCACCGAGGAAGTGGTTGGTCACGCGGACGCTGGGGGTCGCAGCGTTGTCCAAGGTGATCAGCAGGTCATTGCCGTCGCGGCTGAACGAGATCCGTTCACGGGTAACGCCGCCGTTGAAAAAGACGCCATCGAAGCCGCCTCCGGTGTTGTCAACGCGATCAACGCCGCTGCTGGTATCGAACACGTATTTATCGTCGCCCGTACCGCCCATCAGCGTGTCATTGCCGGCGCCACCCACGATGGTATCGCTGCCGCCCATGCCGTTGATGACGTTGTTCTGCGCGTTGCCGGCCAGGTAGTTGTCCAGTGCATTGCCGGTTCCGTTGATGACCCCAGCGCCGGTCAGGAACAGGTTCTCTATATTCTCTGACAAGGCATATGTCGCCGTGGTCTGCACCTGGTCCTTGCCGCCGCCGGGCGCCTCCACGACGTCATCGTCGCTTTCATCGGTGATATAGACGTCATCACCCAGTCCGCCTTCCAAGCGGTCTATCCCCTCTCCACCATCGAGATAGTCATTTCCAGCTCCACCGTCCAGCAGATCGCTCCCCGTGCCTCCGAACAGGGAGTCGTTTCCATCCAGGCCGTACAGCAGGTCGTCACCATCCCAACCGCCAAGCGTATTGGCCGCCGAGTTGCCCGTGATCGTGTTGTCCAACCCATTGCCGTTCCCGGTCTGGATTCCGACTGCCAGGATGAGGTTTTCAACTTCGTCGGCAAGCACCAGATTGGTCTCATAGCGTCGTTCGACGGTGTCGACACCTTCGCCAGCGTACTCGTGTATCCGATCGCCGCTGCTGTCGTTGATGAAGTAGTCATCCCCCAGGCCGCCGTACATCTGATCGCCGCCGGCACCGCCATCCAGGCGGTTGTTGCCGGCATTGCCCACCAGCTGGTTGTCAGCGTCATTGCCGGTGCCGCTGATGTCGCCCATACCGGTCAGTACAAGCGCTTCCAATGTGGTGCCCAGCACGTAATCGATGCTCGATTCGACGGTGTCGCGCCCCTCATCGGCCAGCTCGACCACCACATCGCCTGTCTGGTCGACCACGTAGGTGTCGTCGCCCAGCCCACCCGACATACGATCGGCACCGGCCCCGCCGTCGAGCCGATTGCTGTTGCTGTTGCCAACCAGCTCGTTGTCGTCGGCGCTGCCAACGGCCTCGACCGCGCCACTGCCCTCCGACAGAATCAAGCGCTCGATATTGGCTGACAGGGTGTAGTCGCTGCCGGCATGCACCGTGTCCGTGCCCTCGCCTGTGTGTTCGAGGATGCTGTCAAGCACGCTGTCCACATGGTAGATGTCGTCGCCAGCACCGCCCTCCATGCGATCGTCACCGGCCTGCCCATCCAGCACGTCCCCACCACTGTCACCGAGCAGATGGTCGCTGCCATCGCCGCCCAGCAACTGATCATTGCCCGCGCCACCGTCCAGGCGGTTGGCGCCGTCATTGCCTGTCAGGACATTGGCAAGATCGTTGCCGGTGCCGTCGATATCAGCCGTGCCGGTAAGTGTCAGTGTTTCCACGTGGGCCGACAGCGTATAGCTTGCGCTGCTCAGTACGTGGTCAGTGCCGGACAAAGCCAGCTCAATTATGCCGTCGTTGCTGCTATCGACCACGTAGGTGTCGTCACCGTTACCGCCGCGCGCCTCATCCACGCCCTCACCGCCGTCCAACCAGTCTTCGCCGTCCCCACCATCGAGGAAGTCGGCACCTTGGCCCCCAGACAGGACGTCGTTGCCCGCCTCGCCGCGCAGATTGTCGTTGCCTGCGTAGCCATACACGGTGTCGTCGCCCAGCCCCGCGTACACGCTGTTGTCGGCCAAATTTCCGTGGATGACGTCGGCCAGCGCCGTGGCTTCGAGCACGGCAAGGTCAAGCGCCGCAGAGTCGAGCACACGTGTCACGCCACCAGCTGAGAGCGAAAGGCCCATCGTTGCCAGTCCGGTGCCGCTGTCAAAGTAGCCCTCAAGGCGGATCCGGTCACCACTTCCGTCACGGAAGGAGAGCACCAAGTCAGCGTTGTCACGGCGTAGCACAGCGGAGTCCAACGACCGGTCGAGAAGATGCAAGGTACTTGCCCCATCCGTGTCGAGAACCGTGTCCAGGCCGTCGCCGGTCGCGAAGCGGTAGTGGTCATTTCCGCTGCCACCGGCCAGTCGGTCATTACCGGTGTCGCCCTGCACGACGTCGTCGCCATCGCCGCCCATCAGTTCGTCGTCGCCTGCACCGCCGTACAGCTCGTCATTGCCTTGTTCACCGGACAGCCAGTCGCGTCCATCGCCGCCGTCCAGCAGATCGTCGCCCGTGCCACCGTAAAGCGCATCCATCTCAGCGCCACCGAACAACTGGTCACTACCTTCGCCGCCATCCAACGTGTCGCTGCCCTGGCCGCCGTTAAGCACGTCGGCCCCCTCGCCGCCCTGCAACAGGTCATCGCCTTGACCGCCGTCCAACTGGTCGTTGCCCAGTCCGCCGGACAGCGTGTCATGGCCTGCTTCGCCTGAGAGGGCGTCGTCGCCTTCATAGCCTTGGAGATGGTCGTCGCCAGCGGTGGCGACCTGTACGCGCTGCCGGACCGTCGACACTGTCCACAGCGTGCCGTCAGAGAAGCGGATCTCATCTATGCGGGAAGGGCCGTTGCCATCGTTCTGGAAGTAGCGCGAAATCGTCAACCGATCGGTGCTGCCCGCACGCACGAGCACGAGATCGTCGCCGACGCGGCTGGCGATGATGTCTGCCGGGTCTATGCCCACCTCGAATGCTATGGCATCCAGGCGCCCCCCGGTGTCGTCATGATTATCAATCACATCCTGGCCAAATCCGGCGGCGAACCAGTAAACGTCATTGCCCTGGCCCCCGCGCAGGTGGTCGTTGCCGCTGCCGCCCCAAAGCTGGTCGTCGCCCGCGCCGCCATCCATGGTGTCGTTGCCGGCGTCCCCCACCAGGCGATCCTGGCCATCGCCACCGTTGAGACGATCGTCGCCCTCGCCGCCGGCGAGCAGGTCATTGCCATCATCACCGTTCAGCGTATCCGAGCCGCCGCCTCCGGTCAGTGTGTCATCGCCACCGCGCCCACTCAGCCACTCATTGCCCGCTCCACCATGGATGACGTCATCGCTGTCATAGCCGTAAAGATCGTCCACACCCGGAACCGGGATGAGAACCAGTGCCTTGACGTCAGCAATGCTCCATTGCACCCCATTTGAAAAACGAATGCGATCCAACCGATAGTCGCTCTGTCCATCTGCGCGGAAGTAGTCCTGGACATCGACGCGGTCGCCCGTGCTGATGATTTCGATGCAGAGGTAGTCGCCGCTGCGCCACACCTTCAGGTCGGAAGGCAGGATGCCGGCCCCGATCTCCAGCGTATCGACGCGGCCGGCGGACATATCGTGGTTGTTGATACGGTCGTGACCGCTGCCCCGGCCGAACAGGTAGCGGTCGCTACCCTCGCCGCCCTGCAGGTAGTCATCGCCTGCTCCGCCATCCAGAACGTCGTTCCCGGCGCCACCATTCAGTGCGTCCGTGCCTTGCCCCCCTTCCAGTCGGTCGATGCCGACGCCACCGTTCAGACTGTCGTTACCGGCATTGCCGTACAGCGAGTCATCGCCCTCACCACCGTCGAGGCTGTCTTCACCGTCGCCGCCGGACAGCTGGTCGCCACCGGCACCGCCCAGCAGGGTGTCATTGCCCGCGCCTGCGAACAGGGTGTCGCCGCCTTGGCCACCGTCCAGCAGATCGTCCCCAGCGCCGCCTAGAATGAGGTCATCGCCTGTGCCACCACGAAGCTGCTCGCGCACGCCGGCGGCTTGGTCACGGCCGACAAGGATGCCGTCGCCGTTGCCGAGACTGCCTCCCACAGATCCGTCGGTGGCTACGCTGCTTAGCTGCAAACCTGCTGCCGCCAAAGCGGCCGCCAAGTCAAGCTGGGATTCGGCCTGCATGAGCCAGCCGCGCAACATTGTCTCGCCCGTGCCCCAACCATTACTCAGTAAGAACCGCCCCTGGGCACGCAGCAACTCACTCAAATCGATGATCGCGTCGACTGGGCCATCTGTGAATCGCTGATTGAGCTTCACTTCCAGTGCTGAGAACGAAAAGCTGACCTGTCCAGCCTGCACGTCCCATGTCGGCGCGATCAAATCGGTATAGCCCTTCAGTCGCGATTTGCTGCTGAGCGTTGCATAGAACGCTTCGAAGATCGCATCGTAGACCTGCACATACTGCTGCACGGTCTGCGTGCCCCACCATACATCGGTAATCGGCTGGTACCCCATAATCGCCTCAACCACGCGCATCTTCATCGTCTGCACGTCATCAAGCCAAGTCGGATCGGGCCACACGAGAACCTGGTTGGGCGTCAGGCGAACGACATTGGATGAGTCTGGGTCTTCCACGCCACCGCCGGCATTGACGCGGATCGCCTGCGACGAGAAGTAAGGGCTGGTCCTCGCCCATTCCAGGATCAGATCGTCCAGAAGGTCTCTCTGCGTCTGACGTGTCTCTCCCGAAGAGAAGCTGACCAGCAATGCCTGCAACGCCGGCGACAACGCCGCAGCCTGGTGCAGTGAGCGCAAGTTCCCTATTCCACGACTGTTGACCAAGCCGCGAATCTCCTCGGGTACCGAGACATCTTCGATGTAATCAGAGCGCAGACTGTCGTTGTCGAAGTTGAAGTCCTGGAGGAGGTGCGCCTGCTCAGTCCCGTTGGCATCGCGGCGCCCGAAAGTCGACGACCCAAGCAGCGCCCCGCCGTCGACATCACCACTGCTGCCGCTCATGGCGGTCCCCAGGAACGTGATGCCCAGCTCCTGCAGGGTTAACAGTTCACCCGCATCGGTGATGCCGTTGCCGTTGGTGTCGCGCCACACGGACAGCGTGGAAAATGCCGCGTCGTTGAGATCGACCCGACCGTCACCGTTATCGTCCAGCGCAGCCAAAGCCTGGAACCCATTGGTCGCACGCTGCCCGTTTGCCAGCCGGGTCTGGTCGCCAAACAGCTCACGGCCGGAGTCAATTCGACCGTTGCCATCAAGATCGCGCACCAGCAGACCGTCGCGGGCATCCACCCAGCCACTAGCGGTGCGAATGCCATCGCTGTCGTGGTCAAACAGTGCGCCGGCCCAGCCGCCCTCGGCGACAGTCTTTACTTGTCCATCGCCGTCCAGGTCGAGAGCAAGGGGATCGTAGCGCTCGATGCGATAGGTGTTGTCGCCGCGAATACGCCGCGCCAAGTCTTCGAACCGGTCGATGAAGCGTCCGAGGCCATTGTCCATGGCCCAACCCATATCTTCGTTCAGCATGTCAAGCAGCTTGCCGAAACCGTGGTCCATCACCCAGCCCATTGCATCGCTTAACGGCGCTTCGAGCCCGGACGCGCGCAGGACACCGTTGATATTGGACAGGATGGCTGCCGCCAGGTCCTGTGCGTAGCCGGTAACCGAACCATCTTCACTTTGGACTTGCACGAAGTCCTCGCCCAGGCCCAAGGGCGGGTCGAACTGGTCTCCAAGCGTGCCTGCCCAGCGATCGGCCTCGCCAAGCTGCATGTCCCGAACTGCCGTCATAACGTCCGCGCTGATGATATCCGCGAGGGACCTCACCTCACCCGCCAACACGTCCTGAACGACCGACTCGGCCAGGATATCTGAGCCTTTCTGGAACCATGCTTCGTTGGCGTCGAGACCGTTGACATTGCCCTGCCACATGGTGGCGCCACGAACAAGATCGCTTACAAGGCTGCCGTCGTTAGCATTGATCTTGCCGGCGGCGTTGAACCAGTTCGCCATCTGGTTGAGTTCCGCGGCAGTCGCTGCATCTGAGCTTCGTGCTTGGTTCTGTGCCAGGTCGCGAAGATATCGGTAGGCATCAGCATGGTTGCCCGAGTTGCTGTAGTTCTGCAGCGTATTGCGCTGGGATGAATCGAGATTGAGGATTCCAGACATGATCTTCCTTGATGGTGCGGTTGGTAAAAGGTTGGTGGGTGAGCTACGACAGTCGCAATTGCGTCGACGGAAGCGGTCAATTACGGAAATGGCCTCTTCCGGCATTACTAAGCGCGGACCGAAGCTCGCCTTGCCCAACTAAGTTGGTAAGACGCGGACACGTCGCCTGCCTGGCCACGACGACCGCCACCGTCACGGTTCAGGACACGGCGTCTGACCAGCCATGTACCAGCTGTGCGCCCAATCGGCGTAGCGGCGGTGGTCTTGCTGACTTTCCGCGCCATACAGGTACTGGAGGAACACGCCATCCATTTGCATCTCGGCCAGGTAGGTACCCTTCTCAGTCGTGTCGCCAGAACGCTGGGTCGCAAGCACTTCAAGCCCGCAAGGCCCACTGAAGCGCAGTACGCCCCGCTCGGGCGGTCGATTGCCCGACACGATCCTCACGAAGCCATCGCCCTCGTCGATCACTTTGTCGTTGTCGCCAAACAGGGCTGCCGCTGGCAATGCCGATCCCACGCGGACCAGCAACCGTATTGCAGTCCACGGTGTGCCTGCACTCCTTCCCGGACCCTCCCGGACGCTACCGTTACTCAACGTTAGATACACGACGACGGCGTTTCCCCCGGCAGAATCTACGCCGGGGCGCGCAAGGTAAGGCTGTAAGGCTTCGTTCACGGGGCGCTCCAAAGGCGGTTCGCTGCACGCCGATATCAGGGCGACCAGGGTCGCAAGGACTATTGCTCTTTGCATTACGGCACCTCGTCGAAATTGATTCATTGCTACACGGCTTCCAGCTGCTCACGGCCATAAGCCGCTCCAGCCGCTTGTATCCAAAGCCCTGAAGTTCCGCCTTCGCTCCACCAACATTAGCTGTGCCGGCGTCACGCGCACCAAGCGCATTCAACTGCCAACTGCGTAACCGTGCGCTCGACGGGCGAGAACAGGTCCCCTGAAAGCTACGCTGATCAGTTGGCTTTCATCAACCACCCAGAAGCAAGTTCAGCTACCCGCATGTGATCGGCCTGACTTCGGGCAGTGTAGAGATACTCCAAATAGATTCCATCCAGCTGTACTTCTGCCAAGTAGTTTCCTTCGCCCGGCGTTTCACCACTACTTTGCCGGGCGTGAACCCGCCGCCCGTCGGGGCCGGTAAAGCGGACGATGCCCAGCGCAAAGGCATCCCCTGGCGGGAAATAGCGGACAAATCCATCGCCCTCATCTGTTACACGCCCGTCCTTCTCGTCTCGTGTATAGGCGTCAGGAATACGCCCTGCTCTGAGCAATAGTCGAATGCGTGACGTCGTAGGAACGCCAGTTCGTGCTCCGCCGACTAGAACGCGGCCGTCGTCAGCTGATAGATAGACGGCCAAGGCGTTGCCCCCTGCGGGCTCGGCGCCGGGCTGGTGCATGTATGGGCGCAAGGCTTCATGCATAGGCGGTTGCTCGTGAGGCCCTTGGCAGGCGGCCGTGACCAGCAGCAGAAGTGTCATCAGCGTCCGGACTAGGTGCATGGGGGTGTCCAGTGGAAGGCGATCATCCAGTTGTTCCATCACTTACCTGGCAGCTGAGGCTACCGCTCGCGGAGGGATTCAGTGGTGTGCTGCTGCAACGGACTGAGCAGGTAATCGATGACCCTGCGCTTGCCGGTCTTGATCTCGGCACTAAGGCTCATGCCTGCACTTAGCCGGACCTGCACTCCGTCGATGTGCAACGTGGCACGCTCCAACTTGACCCGTGCGGGGAACACCAGACCCAGCTTCTCGTCCTGCGCGGCATCGTGCGAGACGCTGACCACCTTGCCGGTCAGGTAGCCGTAGCGCGTATACGGAAAACTCTCCACCTTGACCGTCACCGCTTGGCCGGGACGCACGAAGCCGATGTCCTTGTTGAGCACGGTGGCTTCGATCTCCAGCGCTTCCTCGCTCGGCACCACCACCAGAAGTGGCTGGGCCGGGGTCACTACGCCGCCCACGGTATGCACCGCCAGCTGCTGCACGGTGCCGGCCACCGGCGCGCGCAGCGCCATCAATCGGTCCCGCTGGCCGGCCTTGGAGACTTCCGGGGTCATCTGCCCGATCTGCTCCTCGGCCGCGCGTAGGTCATCCAAGGTCCGCTGGCGAAAATCAGTAACCAGCACACGCAGCTCTTCGTCGGCCGCCAACAGCGCCGAACGGGTTTCCTGTACCCGATTGCGCTGGGTTGCCAGATCTCGCTCAGCCGCGATGCGTTCCTGCTCGCGCAGCAGGTAGTCGTGCCGACCCACGTACTTGCCTTCCACCAGCTTGGCGTAATCTTCCGCACGCGTGCGGGAGATTCGCGCCGACTCGTCCAGCGGGCGGATGCTCGCCTGGGTGGTTTCCAGCTCTGCCCGGCGTTGGGAGATCAGCGCCTGCAGGTTGTACCGACGCGCTTGCAATGCCTCGTACTGGCTGCTGGCCAACGCCTGCTCGGCGATGACGCGTGCCTCCGGCACTCCCTGAGCGGCCTCGAAGCGCAGCGGCTGGCCCCCGCTGATGGCTTGGGCCAGCGCTCTTTGACGCATTGCAGTCATGCGTGCATTGATCAACGCATCGCCGGCCCTGGCGAAATCGGCACTGGTGGCGGTGGCGTCCAGTTCGATCAACAGAGCACCGGCCTCCACCTGCTGACCATCTCGAACCAGAATCCGCCGCACGACCGCTGTTTCGCTGGACTGCACCACCTTGGTCCGCGAGTCCACCACCGTCCTGCCCGGCGCCACCGCCACGATATCCAGCTTGCCGAGGGTCGCCCAGACTACGGCCACCATGAACATGCAAATGATGATACGCATGGTCCACCGCGCCGTCGGCGATGTCGGCGTTTCGATCAGTTCCAGATGGGCGGGCAGGAAGGCACGCTCCTCCTCGCCACGCGGCAGCGGGTCCATTTCTCGCCTCGCCTTCCACGCCGCACCCAATACCGTGCGGTAACGCTTGAGGAAGTCCCCGATGCCATCGCGGATGTGCTTCATGCCATCCCCTGCTGCAGTCGGTACAAATGGGCGTAGTGTCCGCCGGGTCGCACCACCAACTCGTCATGTGTCCCGCTCTCAACGATCTGTCCCTTCTCCACCACCACGATCCGATTGGCGTGGCGGACAGTGGACAGGCGGTGGGCGATGATCAGAACCGTGCGGCCCTTGCAGATCGAACGCATATTGCTCATCACCGCATGTTCGGATTCGTAGTCGAGCGCACTGGTGGCTTCATCGAGGATGAGGATCCTCGGGTCGGTGATCAACGCCCGCGCGATCGCGATGCGCTGGCGCTGGCCGCCTGACAGTCCGGTACCGTGTTCGCCAACCTTGGTGTCATAGCCTTCGGGCAGCGCCGCGATGAACTCGTGCGCGCCGGCCAGCGTGGCAGCCTGGATCACCCGCTCCAAAGGCATGCCCGGATCGCTCAACGCGATGTTCTCCCGCACGCTGCGGTTGAAGAGAAAGTTCTCCTGCAGCACGACACCGAGTTGGCGACGCAGCCATGCTGGATCGGCCAACGCCAAGTCCTGTCCATCAACCAGCACGCGGCCGCGTTCGGGGGCGTAGAGACGCTGCACCAGCTTGGTCAGCGTGCTCTTGCCGGAGCCGGAGCGGCCAACGATGCCGATGACTTCCCCCGCACCGATGTCGAGCTCGATCCCCGAGAGCACCTCGAGGGCGTCGGGGCGGTAGCGGAACGCCACTCGCTCGAATGTAACGCGGCCCTTGATCGGCGGAAGTGCAAGGCGGCTGCCCGGTAGCTCGGTCCGGGTATTCAGGATATCGCCCAGGCGCTCAACGGAAATGCCTACCTGTTGGAAGTCCTGCCACAGCTGCGCCAGCCGAATAATGGGAGCCGACACTTGGCCAGACAGCATGTTGAACGCGATCAGCTGGCCCAGGCTCAGCTTGCCATCGATGACCATCTTCGCGCCCCAGAACAGGATCGCCACGCTGACGAGCTTCTGCACCAGCTGCACGCCCTGCTGGCCAACGGTTGCTACCTTGGTTACCGCGAATCCCGCACCCACATAGCCAGCCAGCTGGTTATCCCAGGTGCGGGTCACGCGTGGGTCAACGGCCATCGCTTTGACGGTGCTGATGCCGCTGACGGTTTCCACCAGGAACGACTGGTTGTCAGCGCCACGTGCGAACTTCTCGTTGAGGCGCTGGCGCAGCACAGGTGTGATGCCTGCCGAGATGAGTGCATATAGCGGCAGCGACAACACGACGATCAGGGTCAGCCAGCCGCTGTAGTAGAACATCACCGCGAGAAACACCACGGTAAAGAAGAGGTCCAGCACCGAGGTCAGCGCCTGCCCGGTCAGGAAACTGCGGATATTCTCAAGCTCGCGGACCCGCGCAATGGTGTCGCCCACCCTGCGCGACTCGAAATACGCCAGCGGCAGAGACAGCATGTGCCGGAACAGACGCGCGCCCAGCTCCACGTCGATCTTGCTGGTCGTGTGTGCGAACACGTAAGTCCGCAGGCCGCCAAGCACCACATCGAACATGGCGATTGACACTAGACCGATGGCGATTACATCCAGCGTGGTCAGCCCTCGATGCACGAGGACCTTGTCCATCACCACTTGATAGAACAGTGGCGTAACCAGCGCCAGCAGCTGGATGAAGAAGGAGACGATGAAGACCTCCAGCAGTAACTTCCGGTATTTGACCACGGCCGGGATGAACCAACTGAAATCAAAACGCGCCAGGTCACCCAACACCGACGCGCGAGACGCCACCTGCAGGATTCGGCCAGCGTAACGCTGCGTCAGCTGTTCAAACGATATGGTCTGCGGTCGCTTGGTGCGCAGGTCGTGGATCAAGACCTGTTCGCCGTTGATCCGCGCCAGGATGAACGCGTCGTCGTCGGCGCCAAACACTAGTGCGGGCAGGTTCGCCATTGCCAGCCGATCCACGGAAAGCTTGGCGATCTTGGCCTTCAGGCCCAACCGGCGTGCGACTAGCACGAGCATGGTGTCATCCACGCGCGCGTTATCGGATGCACACTCGTGCGCCAACTGGCCGGCATCCGCCGCAATTCCATGAAACTGAGCGAGCAGGACCAGCCCGCGTAACGCCAGGCTAATCTCCTCACCCCCGACCACCCCATCACCCACGACCGACAGCGCCGCATTTCCGTGTGACATGTCATCCCTGTAGCGCGGCTTCACAATGAGCGCGCGTGTCCCCGTCGCGGAGATTGATTGCGGCGCGCGACGTTGTCAATAGGGGTCAAACGACCGCCATCACAGCCTCCACAAATGCGGTGCGGACCGTATCTGCTCACCGAATTCCGCCCCGGACACGATTTATCCCACTGCGACGGATGCCAGCAGGCGATGCCAAGGGTCAGGGCTTCAGCTCGGGAGCCCAGGTGCTTGCGAAGAATACTGGGAGTATGGATGCGTACGGTGGCTTTGGATCCGGATCAGCTGGGGCTTGCTGCGTGCTGAGGTTCCAGTTGCGCCCCCCTGCCCCGGAGCACCACGTTGTCCTGGATCCATTGAAGCTTTATCGCCACTTTGCGGCGCAGCGCACGTTCGTGGCGCAGGGCCCACAGTTCGCAGCCTTTGCGGCCGACATCGAAGGAGGTGCAGCGACGCATCACCAGCGGGGTATCCAGGCCATCGTCCGCATGGAGACGAGCCAGCCACGCGCCGTCGATACGCTGGTGCATGCTGGCTACGATCTCGCCGTGGAGGAAGAGCCCGGTGGGGAGCGTGTCGAGGTGGCAGCGCGGCTTCCAGTGGAAGTCGTCTGGCATGGGGGTGAGAGTTTGCTGGGGGACGTCCATGGGGCTGGAGAATAGGCTGGGCCGGTCTCAGGGATGGAGACGGAAATCGATGCGTCGACACGTGGTTGCGGAACGGGTGCGCCCGGCATCCTGGTGGCGTCGCTGGTCATACGCCGTCAACGGCGACAGTGGCATGCTGCGCATTCGTGCGGGGGACCAACGATGCGGATGACGGGTAGTTTGCTTGCAGCAAGTGCGGTAACGCTGAAAGTCGGCGTGGTGTTCTGGGTGCTGGTGGCGTGGCGGACGCCGGGCGGTGAGCCTTGGGACGCGCCCGCGTTCTGGACTGTCGTTTATCCCATCGCACTGGTCATTGCGGCAGTCCTGGGCGCCTGCTTTCCCCGGCACGCGTGGCTATGGGGGCTGTTGCTCATGGCGCTGCAGGTGCCGGTGGTGGCCGTGGTGTCGGGCTTTGGCCCGTTGTTGCTGGCCGGGCTGATATACGCATTGGTGCTGGCGGTGCCTGCCATGGCGATCGCGGCGGCGGCAGGCGCGCTGCGTCGCCGCCTGGCTCCCCTGCGAAACAGCTAGATATGAAACGTCAGACCCGCTGAGAACCTGTCCATAGACGTGTTGGCAGAGCGTCTCTGGTATGCCTCGCAGGCGGCTTTCAGTCGCGCTTACAAGCGGGTTATGGGTCACTCGCCTGGGGTGGCTCGGCGACGGGGTGGGCTGGTGTCCTTGTAAATGGGCCGCCAGCCACGATTACCCGCGCGGAACGCTTCAGCAAAGCAGATGGACAACCGCTGTGCCACGGTCCAGCGCATGCCGGAGAATCTTGTAGGAGTCACGATCGAACTGCTCGGCACCTGGTTTGATACGCCGCGCTTTGGCAAGCGTCGGCGCACTGCCGTGGTAGGCCCAGTTGTCGACAACATGAAACTGGGTCATGTCTTCCCCGGCTTCCTCGATCGCGATGCGGCCGCCGTAAGGCCATGCGGTGACCTCCAGATGCGCAAGCGCAGCACGCAGGCGCAGCTCATGGTCTGCAGGTGTCTCCTTTCCGCAACAGGCGCCAAGGCATTGGCGCAGCATGGAACGGAAACACGGGCGGCCCTTGGGCAAGCGCTCCAGACCCAGCAGCGAGTAGCACAAGGCCTGATCGTCGGCGACGCGCCTCAGCGATTCCAACGCTGACCGTTCGCTGGAATACAGCCCGTAGAGCATCGGAGCACTGGCGAGCTCATAGTCGGCCGAATTGACCACAGAAACCTCGCCGCGATAAAGCCGCAGGCTGAACTGCCGAGGGAGTTTCCGCAGCAGCCGGTTGTAGAGGGGCATCTGGCGCTTGACCAGTTGCGCCTCCAGCAGCCGGGCACCCAAGTCGCCCGCCGTTCGAATGCAGCTGATGCTTCGGCTTTGCCGCAGCAGCGAGGCTTCTTCGCGCGTGCGCAGATGATCCATCACACGGGTGCGGACATTGATGCTCTTGCCGATATAGAGAGGCAAGCCGCCTTCGATACCGTGAAACGTATAAACCCCGGGCAGGCGGGGCAGCGCTGCGGCTACCTCCCGCAGGTGGTCGGGATACAGATACTCAGATGCGTGGCTTGATCGACGTGCTTGAGCGGCAGATGAGGGCATGAGTTCAAGGCTACCAGCGATATTCAGACTGCCAGCTGTATCGACGGGTGCGACTTAGTGACGCTCCTTTCCGGTGACAGCGGACGCGCTGGCGCTACGCCTGCCGCATCGTGGTTGGTCACGCGCTCACGCTGTTGAACCAGTCGGCGTACGGTGTGTTGCTGATCATGCGCCGGTTGAGGTCGGGGGACCCATCGGTCCACCACAGGGGGCCTCGTTCGCCCAGGCCAACCTTGGCGGTGTTTACTGCCTGCCGCGCAGCGGCAAGTGCCTCCCCATCTGCCGAGGCCTTGGCTGCCTTGACGGCCCGGCGTGCATCCATCAGCGCATGGACCAACTCGTCTCTGCGTTGCTCGTCCAGGTCAGGATTGGTGGCTCGCCATAGTCGCCCTCGGACGATGAGGTAGCGGCCGTCCGGGGTCATCAAGGTTTCCATGCGGGGGCGCCTGTGGGGTTGCTGAGCCTGCGGGTTCGAGGTTGCCACATCCGAAGCCGACGTGGTCGCCCGGTGTTGGTACCCAGCGCTGGAGCGGACAGAGGGTGCCTGCCGGGCAAGCCATGTACGTGTTCCGGTTGCCGGCCTTCACAGCCACCACGGCACCCGCAATGCAACTATGCATATCGCGACCTGCCTCATGGGTAATCTATGCCCCACTTTCGCCGTCTTCTAGGTCGTTGGCTCCGTCTGCGTCGTCTGGTCCGTTGGCGCTGGCGTGAGCACCAAGCCTCGGTCCCGGCCATCGAAGCCGCCGAGGTCCCACTGCGTGCCGCGCTGTACAGCGTTGAACAGATGGAGGTCTACGGACGCGCGCTTGCGCGCCAGCATCGGGTGCGGACGCGACCCGGTGCAGAGCGCCTGCTAGGCCGCCTGCAGGCCAATGAACGTGTCCTGGAAGACGCCAACACGCTGCTCAGCAACGTGGTGCGCGAACAGCGGCCGGTGACCCCGGCCGGGGAATGGCTGCTCGACAACTACTACCTGATCGAAGAACAGATCCAGACCGCGCGACGACACCTGCCGCGCGGTTACAGCCGGCAGTTGCCTTCGCTTGTCGCTGGCCCCTCGGCCGGATTGCCGCGCGTGTATGAACTGTCGATGCAGGCCATCGCGCACGGCGATGGCCGCATCGACGCCGACACCCTGGGCCGCTTCATCACCTCCTACCAGTCGCTCGCTCCGCTGAGCCTGGGCGAACTGTGGGCCGTTCCCATCATGCTGCGGCTGGCACTGCTGGAGAATCTCCGGCGCATGGCGGCGCGGGTGATGCGCGACGGGACCGACCGTGGCCTGGCTGCGCAGTGGGCGGACAACCTCAATCGCGCCGCCTCCGACACCCCTACCGATGTGGTCCTGGTGGTGGCCGATATGGCGAGGTCCCAGCCACCTCTGACCGGCGCCTTCATCGCCGAACTGACCCGCTCGCTGCAGGGGCGCGGTGGCGCGTGGGCCATGCCCGTCGCCTGGCTGGAACAATGGGCAGCCGCAGCGGGCCAGCGCATCGAGGAACTGGTCGCCGCCGAGGGACAGCAGCAGGCGGCCGACCAGGTCTCCATCGGCAACAGCATCGGCAGCCTGCGCTTTCTCTCCACGATGGATTGGCGCACCTTTGTCGAAGATATGAGCGTGGTCGAGCAGCGGCTGCGCGACGACCCCATGGGCGTCTATGCGCAGATGGATTTCGGCACCCGCGACGCCTATCGCCATGTCGTGGAAAAGATCGCCCGCGGTAGTCGCGTCGCGGAGGAACGCGTGGCGACCATCGCACTGGACCTGGCGCGGGCTGCGCCGCTCGACGGGCCGCGCGCGCACGTGGGCTACTGGCTGGTCGGCGATGGCGTGAACGCTACCATCGACGCGGTGGGAGAGGTTGCACCACGCCACCGCAAGGCACCGCGACTGGCGCATCGCGTACCGCTGTCGCTGTACCTGCTGCCAATCACTCTGCTCGCGGTGCTGGCCACCGGTGGTCTGCTGGCCAGCGGCAGTGGTGTGGCGCCGGTCTGGCTGGCTGCGCTGCTCGGGCTGCTGGTGTTCAGCGAGCTGGGCATCGTGCTGGTGAACTGGACCGCGACGGTGCTGGTCACGCCCAGGCCGCTCCCCAAGCTCGATTTCAGCGAAGGCATCCCTGCGGCCTGCTCCACCGTGGTCGCGGTCCCCTCGATGCTGTCCAGCATCGACGGCATCGATGTCCTCACCGAAGCGCTGGAAGTCCGCTTCCTGGCCAACCGCGATCCCCAGCTGCGCTTCGTGCTGCTGACGGATTTTCTCGACGCTGCGGCCGCCGAGACGCCGACCGACGACACCCTGCTTGCACACGCCGTGGAGCGGATCGACGAATTGAACCGACGCTACGCGGCCGAGCGCGGCGATCGCTTCTACCTGCTGCACCGCCCCAGGCAATGGAACCCCGGCGAAGGGGTATGGATGGGACACGAGCGCAAGCGCGGCAAGCTGGCAGCGCTCAATGCCCTGCTTCGCCAGGGCGATGCGACCGCCTTCATGCAGACCGTCGGTGACGTGGCGGCCCTGATCGGCGTGCGCTACGTCATCACCCTGGATTCGGACACGCAACTTCCGCGCGATGCTGCACGCGCCTTCGTCGCTACCCTGGCGCACCCGCTCAACCGCCCGCGCTTCGATCCGGCGCTGCAACGCGTGGTGGAGGGCTACGGCATCCTGCAGCCCAGTGTCGGTACCAGCCTGGGCACGCGCCGCACCTCGCGGTTTGCCAGGATGTTCGGCAGCGAGCCCGGCATCGATCCGTACTCGCGCATGGTCTCGGATGTGTACCAGGACCTGTTCGACGAAGGCTCATTCGTGGGCAAAGGCATCTATGACGTCGAAGCCTTCGAGCATGCGCTCGAGGGTCGCCTGCCCGAGAACCGCATCCTCAGCCATGATCTGCTGGAAGGCTGCTATGCACGCGCCGGCCTGGTCAGCGATGTGCGCCTGTACGAGGACTACCCAGAACGCTACGCCGCCGACGCCAAGCGCCGTGCGCGCTGGATCCGCGGCGACTGGCAGCTGTTGCCCTGGTTGATGCCGTGGACACCGCGCCCGGGGTCGGGATGGGAACGCAACCGGCTCAGCCTGCTCTCGCGCGGCAAGTTGCTGGACAACCTGCGCCGGAGCCTGGTGCCGATCGCTGCCTTGGTCTTGCTGGTGGCCGGTTGGCTGTATGCCCAAAGCCCGGCTGCGTGGACGGCATGGGTGCTGGCACTGTGGTTCGCGCCGCCGCTGATCGGCATGCTGCGCGATGCGCTGAGCGTTCCGGACGACACCCCGCTGGAAGCGCACTACATCATGGTCGGGCGCGGCACGCTGCAGTCGTTGCTGCGCGCAGCCACCCAGGTCGCGTGTCTGCCCTACGAAGCGTTGCTGGCCGGTGGCGCGGTGCTGCGCACGCTCTGGCGCATGACCGTCACCCGCCGCCACCTGCTGCAATGGAACCCCTCCAGCGAAGTCGAGCGCCGCCTCGGCAGTGACCGCAGCGCGGAATGGCGGGTGATGGCGCCGGCATCGTTGCTGGCGGTTGCGCTGGCGGCGGTCGTGGCGACTGTGGCTTCGCAGGCGCTTCCTGTCGCCCTGCCCCTGCTGTTGGCGTGGACCTTCGCCCCCGCGTTGATGGCGTGGCTCGGCCGGCCGCCGGCTGCAAGCGTGGCCGAACTTTCCGTGACACAGCGGGCCTTCCTGGGCCGGCTGGCGCGGCGCACCTGGTCGTTCTTCCAGGCATGGGTGCGCGAGCAGGATCACTGGCTGCCACCGGACAACATCCAGGAGCATCCGACCCTGGTGGTGGCGCGGCGCACCTCGCCGACCAACATCGGCCTGTCCCTGCTGGCCAATCTCTCCGCGTGGGATTTCGGCTGGCTGCAGCTGGGCGCGGTCGCCGAACGTACCGCGCTCACCTTCGATACGCTGGACCAGCTTCCGCGCCACCGCGGCCACTTCCTGAACTGGTACGACACCGAAACCCTGGCGCCGCTGCAGCCGCGCTACGTCTCCACCGTGGACAGCGGCAACCTGGCCGGCCACCTGCTTACCCTGCGGCAGGGTCTGCTCGCGCTGGTGGACGCGCCGATACTGGCGCCACACACGTTCGACGGCCTGGCCGATACGCTCGGCGTGCTGGAAGAGGAACGGCAGCGCCATCGCCCCGCTGACGCACTACTGGGCGAGGCGCTCAACCACCTTCGCCAGCGTCTGGCGGCAACGCGTACGGACCACCCGAGTGGGGCGGCACAGCTGCTCGCCCGGTTGCAGGAGCTCGCCGGTCTGGCCGATGCCGTGCTGGCGCAATGGCCGGCACCGGCGTCGCCGGAGGAAGGTGAGCTGCACTGGCCGGCCCTGTTCGCTGCCGAATGCCATGCCGCCCAGGCGACGCTCGCCGACCTCCCTGCCGATGCCGCAATGGACGGCGAGGCAGCGGTGCCCAGCCTGCGCCAGTTGGCCGCCCTGCCCGGCTCCGCCGGTGCGGACGCGCGCGCGCGCATCGAGCAGCTGCAGGCGCTGGCGCACCGTGCCGGGCAGTTCTCGCTGATGGAATACGGCTTCCTGTTTTACCGTACCCGCAACCTGCTCTCGATCGGTTACAACGTCGACGACCACCGCCTCGACAACAGCTTCTACGACCTGCTGGCCTCCGAAGCGCGGCTGTGCGCCTTCGTCGCCATTGCCCAGGGGCAGTTGTCGCAGGAGAGCTGGTTCGCGCTTGGTCGGATGCTCACCGAGGTCAACGGCACGCCGACGCTGTTGTCATGGAGTGGCTCGATGTTCGAGTACCTCATGCCGCAGCTGGTGATGCCCAGCTATCCCGACACGCTGCTTGACCAGACCGCGCGCCATGCGGTCGAAGCGCACATCGTCTACGGCCGTGGCTTGAACCTGCCGTGGGGCGTGTCCGAGTCCGGCTATAACGCGGTGGATGCCCGCCTCAACTACCAGTACCGCGCGTTTGGTGTGCCCGGGTTGGGACTCAAGCGCGGCCTGGGGCAGGATCGGGTGATCGCGCCCTATGCCAGCATGATGGCGCTGATGGTGGCACCGGAGGCGGCGTGCCAGAACCTCCAGGTACTCGAAGGCCTTGGGTTCACCGGGCGCTTTGGCATGTACGAAGCGATCGACTACACCCCCGCCCGGGTGCCGCCGGGGCAGGATCACGTGCTGCTGCGTTCGTTCATGGCCCACCACCAGGGCATGGGCCTGCTGTCGCTGGATTACCTGCTGCGCGACCAGCCGATGCAGCGCCGTTTCGTTGCCGATACCGAGTTCCAGGCCACGTTGCTACTGCTGCAGGAACGCATCCCGCGCATCGGCCTGTTCCATCCGCATGAAGTCGAAGCCCTGGGCGAGCACTCCGCCATGGCCGAGCACGAGACCTCCCTGCGCGTCCTGCGCGACCCGGGCGGCCCGCGCCCGGAAGTGCAGCTGCTCTCCAACGGGCGCTACCACGGCATGCTGACCCATGCCGGCAGCGGCTACAGCCGCCACGGCGACCTGTCGCTCACCCGCTGGCGCGAAGACGGCACCACCGATGCCTGGGGGTCGTTCTGCTACCTGCGCGACGTGGACAGCGGCGAGTTCTGGTCTGCCGCCTACCAGCCCACCTGCGTGCCGGTGGACAACTACGAAGCGATCTTCTCCGACGCCAAGGCAGAGTTCCGCGGTGCGCGCCGCGGCTGCGAAAGCCATCTGCAGGTCGCCATCTCCGCCGAGGACGACATCGAGCTCAGGCGCCTGCGCCTGACCAACCGCGGCCGTCGCCAGCGCACGGTGGAGATCACCACCTATGCCGAGGTGGTATTGGCCCCCGCCGCATCCGACGACGCGCACCCGGCCTTCAGCAACCTCTTCGTGCAGAGCGAGATCCTGGCCGCCAAGCAGGCCGTGCTGTGCACGCGCCGGCCCCGTTCACACGATGAAGTGCCGCCGTGGATGTTCCATCTGGTCGCCGTGCATGACGCTGCGGTGGTGGCGATCTCCTACGAAACCGACCGTGCGCGCTTCCTCGGGCGTGGCAACACGCCGCGGACGCCGCAGGCGCTGACCACCGATGCCGAGCTCTCCGGAACGGACGGTTCGGTCCTCGACCCGATCGTGGCGATCCGCGTCCGCGTGGTGCTTCAGCCCGAGCAGACCGTGCAGCTGGACATGGTGTTCGGCATCGGCGTAGACCGCGCCGGCTGCGAGGCCTTGGTAGACAAATACCGTGACCGCCGGCTGGCCGACCGCGTCTTCGACCTGGCCTGGACGCACAGCCAGGTGGTGCGCCGCCAGATCAACGCCAGCCAGGCCGAAGCCTCGCTGTACGAGCGTCTGGCCAGCCACGTGCTGTATGCCAATCCGCTGCTGCGCGCGGGCGCCGCCGTCCTCCAGCAGAACCAGCGAGGACAATCCGGACTGTGGGGCCATGCCATCTCCGGCGACCTGCCCATCGTCCTGCTCAAGGTCACCGATGCGGAGAACGTGGAACTGGTCCGGCAACTGGTGCAGGCGCATGCGTATTGGCGCCAGAAGGGCCTCAACACCGACCTGGTGATCTGGAACGACAGCAAGGCCGGCTATCGGCAGGAACTGCAGGACCAGATCCTGGGGATGGTGGCCGCCAGTTCGGAGACGGGCCTGCTGGATCGCCCCGGCGGCATTTTCGTGCGGCCGGTGCAGAACATGAGTCATGAGGACCGCATTCTGCTGCAGGCGGTGGCACGGGTGGTGATCAGCGACGAGGACGGCACGCTGGCCGCGCAGGTGGGACGCCAGCCGCTGCCTGTCCGGCGCATTCCGGCCCTGGTGCCGCAGGCGGAGCAGCAGGAGCTTGCACTGGCGATGGACGCGACGCCCGGGCTGCCCGTCGTCGCCGATCCGGGCCCCGAACCCGGGCTGCCCCCGGGCGTCGAGCACGACGAAGAGGTGGACGATCCGTGGCCGTTCCTTCCGTACCGCGGCGTCGGCCGGTTCGACAACGGCACCGGTAGTTTCAGCGAGGACGGCCGCGAGTACGTCGTGGTGCTGCGCGAAGGCGCCCCGACCCCGGCGCCTTGGGCGAACGTGATCGCGAATGCCCGCCTGGGCACGGTCGTCAGCGAGAGCGCGCCGGGCTACACGTGGTTCGAAAATGCACACGAGTTCCGCTTGACGCCCTGGCTCAACGACCCGGTGTCCGACACCGGCGGCGAAGCCTTCTATGTGCGCGACGAGGACAGCGGCCGTGTCTGGTCGCCGATGCCGCTGCCGTGCCGGGGCACCGGTGCGTACCGTACCCGCCACGGCTTCGGCTACACGGTGTACGAGCATATCGAAGACGGCATCGCCAGCGAATTGTGGGTCTTCGTCGATGTCACCGCGCCACTGAAGTTCTCGGTCCTGCGGTTGCACAACCTCTCGGGCCGGCCACGGCGGCTGTCGGCCATCGGCTACGTTGAGTGGGTCATGGGTGACCTGCGCCCGAAGTCGCGCATGCACGTGGTTACCGAACGCGACCCGCAGACCGGGGCGCTGCTGGCGCGCAACAGTTACAGCACCGAGTTCGGCGGCCGGATGGCTTTCTTCGACACCGATGCCGAGGGCTGTGGCTGGACCTGTGACCGCCTGGAGTTCATCGGCCGCAACGGCGGATTGCACGCACCTGCGGCGTTGCGTCGCGAGCGCCTGGATGCACGGTCCGGTGCCGGCCTGGATCCCTGCGCGGCGATCCAGGTGCCGCTAGAGCTGGCGCCGGGTGAGCGCAGTGAAACCACGTTCCGGCTTGGCGCGGGGCGCGACCGCGAGGAAACGCTGGCGTTGGCACGCAGCCGCCAGGGCAATCAGGAAGCCATCGATGCGCTGGACGCCGTGCGCATCCACTGGCGCAACGTTCTGGCCACGGTGCAGGTACGCACCCCGGACCCGGCGTTGGACGCACTGGCCAATGGCTGGCTGGTCTACCAGACCCTGGGCTGCCGCTACCTGGCACGCAGTGGCTACTACCAGTCAGGCGGGGCGTTCGGCTTCCGTGACCAGCTGCAGGACGCGCTCGCTTTGGTACACGCGCGCCCGGACCTGACCCGCGAACATCTGCTGCTCTGCGCCGCACACCAGTTCACCGAAGGCGATGTGATGCACTGGTGGCACCCTCCGCAGGGTCGCGGCGTGCGTACGCGCTGCTCGGACGATTACCTGTGGCTGCCCCAGGGCGCATGCCGCTACCTGGAGGTCACCGGCGACACCAGCGTGCTGGATGAAGTGGTCGGCTTCATCGAGGGGCGCGCGGTGACAGCCGAAGAGGAAGGCTACTACGACATGCCCACCCTTTCGGCACAGCGCGGCACACTGTATGCGCACTGCGTCGTTGCGCTGGAGCGCGGGTGCCGGTTGCTCGGCGAACGTGGGCTTCCGTTGATGGGCAGCGGCGACTGGAACGATGGCATGAACCGCGTCGGCGACCAGCAGCGCGGTGAAAGTGTGTGGCTCGGCTTCTTCCTGCATGACACGCTTCGCCGCTTCATCGGGCTGGCCAACGCCCGTGGCGATGCCTCCCGCGCGCAGTGGTGCGAAGAACAGGCCGAACGCCTGCGCCAGAACCTGGAACAGCATGCCTGGGACGGCGCCTGGTATCGCCGCGCCTGGTTCGACAACGGCGCCACGTTGGGCTCGTCACAGAACCAGGAATGCCGCATCGATTCGATTTCCCAGAGCTGGTCGGTGCTGTCAGGCGTTGCCGCGCCTGAGCGTGCCAGCCAGGCCCTGGATTCGCTGTACACGCATCTGGTGCGAAAAGACGCCAAGCTGATCCAGCTGCTCGACCCGCCCTTCGACCAGACCACCGAGGACCCCGGCTACATTCGGGGTTACGTACCGGGCGTGCGCGAGAATGGCGGCCAGTACACCCACGCGGCGGTGTGGGCGGCGATGGCATTCGCACAGCAGGGCGATGCGGTGCGTGCCTGGGAGCTGGCCGGCATGATCAACCCCCTGAACCACGCGCTGGACGCCGCGGCGGTCCAGACCTACCGCGTTGAACCCTATGTGCTGGCGGCCGATGTGTACGCCGTGTCGCCGCATGTCGGACGAGGCGGTTGGACGTGGTACACCGGGTCGGCCGGGTGGATGTATCGCCTGCTGATAGAGTCCCTGCTCGGCATCCGTCGCGATGGCGATCGTCTTTCGCTTGAACCTTGCCTGCCCGATCACTGGCCGTCGTTCGAACTGAGCTACCGCTTCGGGCGCAGCCTGTATGAGTTCGTGGTGACCCGTACTGCGCAGGGTGCGCCTACGCTGCATGTGGATGGCGTTCTGCAGCCGGGCCTCACCGTCCAGCTCCGCGACGACGGACATTGCTACCACGTCGCGCTCGACCTCGGTTCGACCTCGGGATGAGCCTGCGGCCGGAAGTGCAGGTGCAGCTTGATGCGCTGGCGGAAATGCTGCACCACTGGGTGGCGCGGGTGCGCCATCCGGCGCAGTTCTGGCCCCAGTTTGAGGTGCTGGCGGAAGAGATTCTGGACCAGTGCGGGAGCACGGAGAAGGAGCAGGTGCGGACGTTGATTCAGACCATGCTCAGGGGGCATGGGATGGAGCTGCCGCCTTGGTTCAAGGGTGATGACGTCGTATGAAGACGTCCCTTTCGGGGCTTCATGAACTTTGGAATTCCTGAGTGGGATTGTTGGGTGCATCCATGCACCCAACCCTTCCGCGCTGCGCGCTCCCGGGCCAGCCATTCGCCTGTCTGGACCGGCCAGACTTGCAATTCACGTGCCTCATCCGCATCGATATCGCCCATATCTTCCTTGCTATGCTGGTTGAATCAAGTAGCGCCAGCGTGCCATCGACCAGTGACAACCAGATCAGCGGCGACGGTCTAGCTTGAACCATGACAGCTCACCGGTGAGCTCAGACAGTGCCTCTTCCTCATCGACGCCTGCACCAAAACGATCAACCTCTCTAGTCGGAAGTTCTTCAGCGTCGAACCATAGGAGTGAGGTCGTGGTGTCCGAGCCCGCGAAATGGCGACTGATCTCCGTCAACTGCAGCCCTATCTCCCAGTTGTCGAACCAGATGTCCTGAGCGACATCGTCCGACTCTGCCCCGCTCTTCCCCGCTGCTCGAAGCCGATGGGCTACCGAACCTGACGGGATGGTCGATCTGGGCGAAACCCACGCTCCAACCTGCCTCAACAACGTCGATCGTGCGGCGTATCTGATTCCTCCGCGCTCCATCGTCACAAATGCGCAGGGTCGCTCACTGAGGCTCGCGTAGCGAGACGCTGCGGCTGGGAATGACGTGCCAAAGTGCTCAGTCATCTCTTGAACAACTTCAATCGATGGCTCTCCTTCGGGGACGCGCGGAAGCCAGAGCTGATATGGCATCAAGAGTTCGGATGGCCGGAAGAGTCTACGAGTAGAGCTCGTTACGGCGCTTGGCCCGGGCTTGGTCCTCCAATCCATCGAGTGAACCACCCCATAAAGCCTCGTCATGCTCGACGCGCAATGCCCGGCAGTTGAAGCTCAAGAAGTAATCGGCAACCGTGGACTATTCGCCAGTCGATGAAAGCCAATGCGATTCAACGGACGTGATAAAGACGATCTGCGCGCACGATCTTCAAAGTGCGCCTCTGGCCTTCCGCCTGGCTCTCCATATTGAAGCTCAAATAAGCGGCATTGATGCACGACCTGCTTCAAAGTGCGGCATCCTTGCCTCACCGGCAACTGTTCGGAATCTCGCGCCGGTAGAAAGCGCTCAGCGCTGGCGATGGATGGCTGACCCTAACCGCCATTTCCTAAAACTCAAGATCCGCATTGCCCCCGTCGATCGCCTTCAACGTGTTGCTTCAGGACGTGCACTCAATGCTGACCGCGCAGCGCGACAGTGTAGTGTGGGCCTGTGCCAGAGGCCGCCAGACGCTCCTATAGCGCGGCACGGCTTCGGCAACGGCGTTTCCGCAACTGGTCCGCAGGATGGCCCGCCAGCATACAGGCGTAGCAGCCCTCATCGTCATCCTGTTGGCGATGCGGCCTCGCGACCGCCTGCGCATGCTCAAGCCGCACGAGCTGTTCCGCGCGCAGGGCTTCCCGCAGGGCTACATCATCGATCGAACCGCTAACGGGACCCCCCTGAAAACCACTGCCGCCGTGCGCATGGTCGGCAACAGCGTCAGCCCGCCGCCGCTGCGCGCACTCGCCGAGGCCAACCTGGACCCGGCCGAAGCCGAACTGAGGATCGCCGCATGAACCAGCAGAACACCATGGTGGCCACGGCCGCCGCCAACCTGGTGCAAGGCATCGCCACCAAGCTCTATGGTGAGGCCGGCGCAGGCACCACCGACCTGATCGCACTGGACAACCTGGTCAAGCGCCAGTCGTCAGAGCTGGCGCCGAGCAACCCTCTGTTGGCAGTGGCACGCCGAAACATCCGGCAGTTCCTGGCCAAGGCGTCTTTCGCGAGCGAGATGGACCGATTTTCGGCAGGCCAGTGCCTGGACGTTATGGAAGCGGCCATCGACGCCCCGCCCGCGCAGGGCATCGACTTGGAGCAGCTGCGCGCCCTGGCCGAGCAGTGGAAGCAACTGGAATACCCGTTCTCGTATGAGGGGCAGCAGTCACAGCGCGCGGCTGACGCGTGCCGAGCGGACTTGCTGGCCCTGGTCGACGGCTAGGCGGTGGGCAATGGCTAACCAACTTTGGCAGGGGCCTGATAGTGCACGTCTACCTGACCCTCTTGAATATCGACATACGGTTCATTGCATCGGTGCAGGCAAGCGCTGCGTGGCCGATCACTTCGCAAGCACTTCCCAAGCTGCGATCCCAAGTTTTGAAGTATCTCGCGCGAAGGTCCGCGTCCATCTTTCCGAAATCCTCTTCCAAGAATGGAACGAGCAAAGTCAGATCACGCGCGAAGTGGATCGCTCGCGAAACGTCTGCAGCAAGGACGGAGTTTACGTCGGGGAACTTACTGAGATCGAGTTCTGCGTCGCAGAGCGGGCGTATCTCCTCCCTGAGCCTACTTGCCGCCTCAGCAAGTTCTACCTCCATGGCCGAACTAAAGTAGCTGTTAGATCCACCATCTTGAGTGCTACGGGAAACAACCTTCTTTTTAAACTCGGCCAAACCATTTTTTGCCTTATGCAGAGGGTTGATGTAGACAGCGGCGAATATCGAGCTTACCCGCTTACTCACGAAATAACGTCTAATTGCGGGGCCCAACAAGGCTGTCAGCAAACCCAACATAGTTCCTATACTCGACCACGCGTCCCAGTCAATCGCGCATGTCTGGCTGAGGCGCCAGCACTGACTTACCCCGTCCCACATACTCATTCCGTGTCACCCCTTTTGACTGGCCAACATTCTGCCATGGGTACGCAGTAATGGCGGGCATGGTTCACAACGCGATCGTCGCCGCCTCAGTGAAGTGGCTCCGCCGCAATGGCTGCGCTGCGATCTTGGCGGATCCATTCCGCGCGAGCTGCCGCGAGCAGCCCGATGCCATCGGCTGGCGCGATGGCGTCTCCCTCGCTGTGGAGGTGAAGGCCAGCCGTTCCGACTTTCTGGCCGATGCGAAGAAGCCGCATCGCATCGAGCTGTCCAGGCGGTCGGCGACTGGCGATTCTATGCCGCCCCGACCGGCGTTATCCGGCCCGAAGACTTGCCTGAGGGCTGGGGGCTTCTGGAATGGGATGGCAAATCCTTGAAGCCTGCTCATGGCGTGCCGAAGGGCAACTGCAACTGGCACAGCCACCCCTTCGCGGGCACAACGAACAAACGCGCCGAAACACAGCTACTGGTCTCGGCGATACGCCAGCCCAACTTCATTCCACGGCGGGGAACAACCCTGCGCCCCGGCATTCACTTCGAAGCGTGGGCGAAGCATTTGAGCATCGATGGGGAGATGGCCAATGGCTGAACTGCTGAAGGAAGAAGCACCCGCCCACCGGGACGTGGGCCACGAGCTGGCCCGTCGCTCCGGAGTGGATCTGACGCGCGCACGGAAGGGCATCGTGCGGCTGTGGGAAGCGCGCGGCTTGGCGCTGATCGCCCTAGTGCGCGGTGACAAAGAAGAGGTGGCCAGGATCATGGCGCATGCAAGAGGCCGCACTGGCAAAACGAAACCGCCCGCGATGGACGCGGCAAAGGAGCACTTATGAGCGGCAAGAAGACCGCGGCCGATCTGGCCGCCGACCTCCAGGACATCGAGGTCGTGATGATCCGCACCTCATTGAGTCGAGCGTCGATCTACCGGCGAATGGCACAGGGCAGCTTCCCCAAGCAGCGGAAGCTGGGCGCACGCACGGTGTGGGCGAAATCGGATATCGACCGCTTCTGCGCCGAGGTGATCGGTGACGGAAGTATGGGAGACTGTATGGGACAGGATTTGGCAGCGTAGTATTCCACTGCCTTTTCAGTCACTTACAAAAGGTATTGGCGGAGAGAGTGGGATTCGAACCCACGGAAGGTTTGACCCTTCGCCGGTTTTCAAGACCGGTGCCTTAAACCGCTCGGCCATCTCTCCGATGTGCTGCAGTCCCGGAGGCTGTCCGGGGAGGCGTATTCTCGCATGCGTCGGGGGCGTTTGCCCATGGTCCGGCGCGTGCCAGTCGGCTGGGCGGTGATGGCTTTACGCCGAGCGTGGCTCGGCGCTACCACGGGTCACCCTGACGGGTCAGCCGGCGTCTACGGCCAGCGCGCCCAGGGCTGTCGCCTTGATCTTCTCCTTGGCCCGCTCGCAGGCGCCACCGCAATCCAGGCGCGAGGCCTCCAGTTGCGGCGGCAGGTGCTCGGCCAGGAAGTCGATGAACACGCGCACCGCCGGCAGCAGGCCGCGGCGCGAGGCAAACACGGCATGGCAGATGCCCTGTGGCAGCGACCAGTCCGGCAGCACCACTTCCAGTTCGCCCTTGCGTACGGCATCGGCGCAGACGGTTTCCGGCAGCATGGTGATGCCGAAACCGTCCTTGACCATGCTCTGCAGCAGCGGGAAATCAAAGCCGGCCACGCGCGGCTGCAGGTCCACGCGGCGTACCGCGCCTTCCGGGCCGTGCAGTTCCCAGCGCTGGCGGGCTTCGTCTTCGCTGATGCTCAGGGTGACATGGTTGGTCAGTTCGTCCGGGTCCTTGGGGCGGCCGGCGCGGTCCAGGTATTTCGGGCTGGCCACCAGCAGTTCCTGCACCTGGCCGAAGCTGCGCATCACCAGGCTGCCATCGTCATCCAGCCGCGAACGCACGCGCAGGGCGACGTCGTAGCCTTCGTTGATGATGTCCACGCGGCGGTTGCTGATGTTCAACTGCAGCCGCACCTTGGGGTACTGCTCCAGGAACTTGGGCAGCAGTTTGGGCAGCTGCATCTGCGCCAGCGATACCGGCACGCTGGCACGCACCAGGCCGCGCGGCTCGGCGCTCAGGCGGTCTACCACTTCGCGCGCGGCTTGGGCTTCGGCCAGCATGGTCTGCGCGTGTCGGTGTACGCTGGTTCCCACGTCGGTAACTGCGAAACGGCGCGTGGAGCGCTGCAGCAGGCGGACGCCCAGATCGGTCTCCAGCTGGCTGATGCGGCGGCTCAGGCGGGACTTGGGGATGCCCAGCGCGCGTTCGGCTGCGGCAAAACCGCCGTGGTCCACGACCATGGCGAAGTAGTAGAGATCGTTGAGGTCTTGCATGCTGCAGTTCCATATCTAGAACAATACGTGGCATTCAACCATCTTTATCCCAGATTGGCAACAACCTATCGTTTGCTCCGTCGGCAGCACGGCTGCCCACCCCACAAACCTCAGGTGACTACCATGAAGCTTCTTCACATCGACGCCAGCGCGCTCGGCGACAACTCGGTCTCCCGCCAGCTGTCGGCGGCCGTGGTCGCCCGTTTCAAGGATTCGGTCGAATCCCTCGACGTGTCTTATCGTGATCTGGATGCCAATCCGATCCCCCACCTGCGCGGCAGTTCGCTGGCCGGCGCGGACGCGGCCGAGGTCGCGGACGCTGAAAACGTCATGGCGCAGTTCCTGGCGGCGGATGTCGTGGTCATCGGTGCGCCGATGTACAACTTCAGCATTCCGTCCACGCTGAAGGCCTGGATCGATCGCGTGGCCGTGGCTGGCAAGACCTTCAAGTACACCGAAGCGGGCCCGGTGGGCCTGGCCGGTGGCAAGCGGGTGATCATCGCCAGCAGCCGCGGCGGCATCTATGTCGATTCGCCGGCGGACTTCCAGGAGCCCTACCTGCGCCAGATGTTCGCTTTCATGGGCATCACCGAGGTGGAATTCGTGCGTGCCGAGGGCATCGCGTATTCGCCGAAGCACCGCGAAGAAGCGATTGCGGCCGCGCTGGCGAGCCTGCCGGAAGCGGAGTTCGCTGAGGCCTGAGTAAAGCGTTCAAGACGGTTGCTGGCGGGCTCGTCGTCGGCCGGTAGCCGTGGGCTGGAAGATCCCCTCCCCCGTTCCAGCCCGACCCGGCGGCCCTGCTTTTGCGGGGCCGTTTTTTTGGTGCGCGCGATGGGATGGGTATTGCCGAGCCATGCTCGGCGAGCGACGCGGCAGGCGCGCAAGCGTGACGACTGACAGTCGTCACCCACCAAGGCGGGAGCTGACCGCCAGCGGCGGTCACTACCGGAGCGGGAGCTGACCGCCAGCGGCCGTCACTACCAACGCGGGAGCTGACCGCCAGCGGCCGTCACTACCAGAGCGGGAGCTGACGGCCGGCGGCGGTCACTACCGCTCTCAGCCGATGGTTTCCATGCCGCCCATGTACGGGCGCAGGACGTCCGGGACGGTGATGCTGCCGTCTTCGTTCTGGTAGTTCTCCATCACCGCGATCATCGCGCGGCCCACCGCTACGCCGGAGCCGTTGAGGGTGTGCAGCAGCTCGGGCTTGCCGGTGGTGGGGTTGCGCCAGCGGGCCTGCATGCGGCGGGCCTGGAAGTCACCGGTGTTGGAACAAGAGCTGATCTCGCGGTAGGTTTCCTGCGAGGGCAGCCACACTTCCAGGTCGTAGGTCTTCACTGCGGAGAACCCCATGTCGCCCGTGCACAGCAGCACCTTGCGGTACGGCAGGCCCAGCTTTTCCAGCACCACTTCGGCGCAGCGGGTCATGCGCTGGTGTTCGGCATCGCTGTCTTCCGGGCGGCAGGCGGTGACCAGCTCCACTTTTTCGAACTGGTGCTGGCGGATCATGCCGCGCACGTCGCGGCCGCCGCTGCCGGCTTCGGAACGGAAGCACAGCGAGTGGGCGGTCATGCGCAGCGGCAGGCGCTCGGCGTCGACGATTTCATCGCGCACGATGTTGGTCAGCGAGATTTCCGAGGTCGAAATCAGGTAACGCTTCTGCTCACCCAGGTGGGTGATGAACATGTCCTCTTCGAACTTCGGCAGCTGCCCGGTGCCATACAGGCTGTCGGCGTTGACGATCACCGGCACGTTGGTTTCCTGGTACTCGTGCTCGCCGCTGTGCAGGTCGAGCATGAACTGGGCCAGGGCGCGGTGCAGGCGCGCGATCGGGCCGCGCAGCACGGTGAAGCGCGAACCGGACAGCTTGGCCGCGGTTTCGCCGTCCAACCACTTGTTGCGGGCGCCCAGCTCAACGTGGTCCAGCACCTTGAAATCGAACTGGCGCGGGGTGCCCCAGCGCGATTGTTCCACGTTTTCACTTTCGTCAGCGCCGGCCGGCACGTCGTCGGCGGGCAGGTTCGGGATCATCATCGCGACCGCGTCGATCTTCTCGCGCAGTTCGTCCAGGGTGACTTCCGATGCCTTCAGTTCGTCGGCGAACGCAGCCACTTCGGCCATGATCGCAGCCACGTCCTCGCCCTTGGCCTTGGCCTGGCCGATGGCCTTGGAGCGGCTGTTGCGCAGGCTCTGCAGTTCCTGGGTGCGCACCTGGATGCGCTTGCGGTCTGCTTCCAGCGACTCCAGCGCGGACACGTCCAGCTCGAAACCGCGACTGGTGCGCAGGCGTTCGGCAAGGTCGGCGGGCTGGTTGCGGAGCAGGGCTGGATCGAGCATGGCGGCGGTCGGTGGTTGTGGTTCAGGAACCGGATTATCGCCTGTTATGCGGATTTCTGCCGGACGGTTCATCGCGGCTGTGCCAGAATCGCCCGGTCCCGTATTGGTTTGCGTCATGCCTGCTACCCGCACCTCATCCGGCAAGTCCATCACCCTGCAGATTCCCCGCAACGCCTTGAAGATCGCCGGCATCGCGTTCGCGGTGGGGCTGCTGCTCTTCGTGGTGGTGTGGTTGAGCAGCCGCGACAAGGGCTTCTTCCAGGCCGAACCGGCCGCCAAGACGCCGCAGGAAGTGGCCGAGGTCGAGCCGCTGCCCGAGCCACTGGCCGCCGCGGCCGGCTCCAGCGACATGCCCGACGCGCGCCCTGCCCCGGCGCCGGAAGAAACCCCGACCTTGGTGGAAACCACGCCGGCACCCGCGCCGATGGCCGAAGGCATGCCGGCCCCGGGTACCGCACCGACCACCGCCGGTCCGGTGGCCAACGACCGCCCGATGCCGATCGCCGGTCAGTCGCCGCCGCCGAGCTACCCGCCTGCCGCACTGCGCCGTGGCGAGTCCGGTTCGGTGGTGCTGCGCGTGGAAGTGGATGCCACCGGCCGCCCGTATGGGGTGGCGCTGGTGCAGCGGAGCGGGTCGCGAGACCTGGACCGTGCGGCCACCGAGGCCGTGCGCCGCTGGAAGTTCACCCCGGCGATGAGCAATGGCCAGGCCGTGCCGGGCACCATCGAGGTGCCGTTCGATTTCACCCCTGGTCGTTGATCACGCACGCGCTGCATCGCTGAACGGTCCCCGCACCCGAACCTGAACTCCGTGCACTGCATTGACGTGACGCTTACACCCGCGCCTGCGTTAGCGGCAAGACTCTGGGCGTCGTCGGAAACGACAAGTGCAGGAGATCAAACATGAGTGCGACCCATGCTCCGGAAATGCCGGCCTCGCCGCGTCACCAGACCGATGCCGACCTTGCCCACGAACGCCGCCGCCCGTCCCCGTTATTGTGGATGGCGCTGATCGTGGCGATGTTCGCCGCCGCGCTGGTGTGGCTGCGTACGTCCAACACTGAAGTCGCCCCGGCGCCGATTGGCGAGCGGATGCTGCCGGCCACCGGCACACCAGTGGCCAATGCGCCGGCCACCACGCCGCGCGCTGCACCGGCCCCGACCCAGCAGCGTGCAGCCCCGGCCGTGCGTAACCGCGAGGCGCGTCCGCTGACCAGCAATGCCAAGCCGTCGTATCCGCCGAGCGCGCTGCGCAATGGCGTGCAGGGCAGCGTGGTGGCCAGCCTGAAAGTGGCCCCGAGTGGCAGCGTGACGGAGGCGAGCATCGTTTCGCGTACCGGTCAGCGCGACCGCGAGCTGGATCGTGCGGTGCTGACGACCGTGCGTGATTGGAAGTTCGAGCCGGCGATGCAGAATGGCCGTGCGATTGCCAGCGTGGTCAACGTACCGGTGGATTTCCGTACCGGGCGTTGAGTGCTGTGAAGATGTGAGATGAAAATGCCGGCCCGTCTGGGCCGGCATTTTTTGTGCGCGTAAGCAGAACCGGCACCTGGTAGCGCCGAGCCATGCTCGGCGAGCGCAGCGGCAGCAGAGCAACAGCGTGACGACCAACGGTCGTCACCCACCAGGGCGGAAACAGGACGAGCAGCGGCCGTCACCCACCAGGGCGGAAACAGGACGAGCAGCGGCCGTCACCCACCAGGGCGGAAACAGGACCACCACCGGTCGTCACCCACCAGGGCAAGGGCAGGACGGCCAGCGGCCGTCACTACCTGGTCTATGCGGCGGTCAGGCCGAAGCCTGCGCCACCGGCGAGGCTGTCAAAGCCGGGGAACGAGGTCGCTACGTTCGCCACGTCGTTGATCCGCACTTCGCCATCGGTCAGCTGGCCGGCAATGGCAAAGGCCATCGCGATGCGGTGGTCGCCGTGGCTTTCAATCGTGCCGCTGCCCAGTACCGCGCCGCCGTGGATGGTGGCGCCGTCTTCGGTTTCGTCCACCTGCACGCCCAGCGTGCGCAGCCCGGTAGCCATCGCGGCCAGGCGATCGGATTCCTTTACCCGCAGTTCGGCCGCACCGGTCACTACGGTCTGGCCTTCGGCCGCAGCGGCCGCCACGAACAACGCCGGGAACTCATCGATCATGTCCGGCACCAGCGCTTCGGGAATCCGTGCGCCCTTCAACGGGGCATGACGCACCACCAGGTCGGCCACCGGCTCACCGCCCTGCTCGGCCGGATTCTCTTCGGTGATGTCCGCGCCCATCAGGCGCAGTGCGTGCAGCAGGCCGGTGCGTCGCGGGTTCAGGCCGACCTGCTGCAGGCGCAGTTCGGAACCAGGAATGATGCTGGCCGCCACCAGGAAGAACGCGGCCGAGGAGAAGTCCGCCGGCACCACGATATCGGTGGCACGCAGGCGCTGGCCGCCGCGCAGGCGGGCCTTGCCGGGCGAGTATTCGATTTCCACGCCGAAGGCAGCGAGCATGCGTTCGGTGTAGTCACGGGTGGGATGTGGTTCGACCACGGAGGTCTCGCCATCGGCGTACAACCCGGCCAGCAGCACCGCGGATTTGACCTGCGCGCTGGCCACCGGCGAGGCGAACGCGATGCCCTTCAGTGGCTGGCCACCGTGCACGTGCAGCGGCGGGGTGCCGTCGGCCTGGGTATCGATGCGTGCGCCCATCTGGGCCAACGGGCCAGTGACCCGGCGCATCGGGCGGCGTGACAGCGATTCATCGCCGATCAGCACGCTGTCGAACGCCTGCCCGGCCAGCACACCGGCAATCAGGCGCATGCCGGTACCGGCGTTGCCGCAGTCCAGTTCACCCTGCGGGGCCTGCAGGCCATCGATGCCCACGCCGTGCACCACGCGCCGCGACGGCGACGGGGTTTCCATGCGCGCGCCCATCTGGCTGAAGATGCGCGCGGTGGCACGGGTGTCTTCGCCTTCCAGGAAGCCATCGATGGTGGAGGTGCCATCGGCCAGCGCGGCGAACATCACCGCGCGATGGGAAACCGATTTGTCGCCCGGGATGACCAGGCTGCCCTGCAGGGGCCGGCCCTTGCGGGCGATCCAGTGTTGCGCGTTGCTCATCGTCTGTTGCTTCCGTCAGCGCCGCAGTGCGGCGAGGGATCTGGGCGCGGGGACGCGTTGGCACCCCCGCGGAACTCACTCAGGGCACACCTACCGGATAGGAGCCGAGCACCTTGATCTGTGCCGCATGCCCTTCCAGTTCGGCCAGCGCGGCCTGCATCGGCGCGTCGTCGATGTGGCCGGACAGGTCGATGAAGAAGCCGTACTCCCACTTGCCGTGGTGCGAGGGCCGCGATTCGATGCGGTTCATGCTGATGCCGTGGCGGGCGAACGGGCTGAGCACATCGAACAGCGCGCCGGGCTTGTCATGGATCAGCACCAGCACCGAAGTGCGGTCGTGTCCGGAACTGGGGAACAGGCTGCGGCCGATCACCAGGAAGCGCGTGGTGTTGTCGGCATCGTTCTGGATCGGCTTGGTGACCACCTTTTTCAGGTTGTACACGTGGCCGGCGTTCTCACCGCCGATCGCCGCCGCGTCGTCGGCATTGCGGGCACGCCGCGCGCCTTCGGCATTGCTGGACACCGGGATCTTTTCGGCATTGGGCAGGTTGGCGCGCAGCCAGGCGGAGGTCTGCATGAACGACTGCGGATGCGCGTAGATGCGCTCGATGTCTTCCAGGTGGCCGCTGCGCGACATGATGTACTGCTGCACGCGCAGTTCGGCTTCGCCGCAGATCTTCAGGTTGGAGGTCAGGAACATGTCCAGGGTGATCTGGATGGTGCCTTGCCCCGAGTTCTCCACCGGCACCACGCCGAAATCGGCGTTGCCCGCTTCAACTTCCTGGAACACTTCTTCGATGCTGGCCATCGGCAGGCCCAGTGCCGAACGACCGAAATGCTTGAGCACGGCCTGCTGGCTGAAGGTGCCTTCCGGGCCGAGGTAACCGATCTTCAGCGGCTCCTGCTGGGCCAGGCAGGCGGACATGATTTCGCGGTAGACATGTACCAGCAGTTCATCGCTGAGCGGGCCTTCGTTACGGTCCACCACCATGCGCAGCACCTGCGCTTCGCGTTCGGGACGGTAGTAGTCCACGGCCGCAGCCAGCTTGCCCTTGGCCTTGCCGACCTGGTGGGCGAAGCGCGCGCGCTCGGCGATCAGCGACTGGATGTCACGGTCGATCTGGTCGATCTTGCCGCGCACATCGGCCAATACCGGCGGTGCGCTGGTGGCGGTTTCCAGCTTGGCCGGCTTGCTGGCCTTGGCCTTCGGCTTGGCGGTCTTCGGCGTTGCAGCCAGGGCCTTGGGGCTGGCCGGCTTGGCAGGTTTGCGTGCCATCGGTGTTCCTAGGTGCAGGGCGCGCGGTCAACGCGCGCCGGGGGTAGACACAGTGAAGCGACTCAACCGTGACGCTGCTGGAAATCAGCCATGAAGGCAACGAGCGCCTCGGCACCCGCTACCGGAATGGCGTTGTACAGCGAGGCACGGATGCCGCCGACCGCCTTGTGGCCCTTCAGCGCCAGCAGCCCGGCGGCCTTGGCATCGGCGACGAATCGCGCGTCCAGCTCGGTGCTGGGCAGGAAGAACGGGATGTTCATCCGCGAGCGCGCCGAGACGGCCACTTCGTTGCGGTAGAAGCCGCCGGAGGCGTCGATGGCGGCATACACCAGCGCAGCCTTGGCGGCGTTGCGGCGGGCGAATTCCACCACCCCGCCTTCGGCCAGCATCCACTTGAACACCAGCCCGGCCAGGTACCAGTTCCAGGTGGGCGGGGTGTTGAGCATGGAGTCGCGGGCAGCGTGCGAGGCGTAGTTGAAGATGTCCGCACGCGGCTGGCCGGTGCGTTCGAGCAGGTCGCGGCGGATGATCACCACAGCGATGCCGACCGGGCCGAGGTTCTTCTGCGCACCGGCGTAGATGACGCCGAAACGGCTGATATCCAGCGGCTCGCTGGCGATGGACGAGCTGAAATCGGCCACCAGCGGGACATCCCCGGTATCGGGAATGTCACGGAACTCCACGCCATGGATGGTTTCATTGGCGGTGATGTGCACATAGGCGGCATCCGGCGACAGCTGCCAGTCGGCGCGCGCGGGGATGTCACGGAAGGCGTTGGCCTCGCTGCTGGCGGCGATGTGCGCGCTGACGTACGGCGAGGCCTGCTTGACCGCGGTCTTTCCCCAGTGGCCGGTGAGCACGTAATCGGTGCGCTGGCCGGGGCTGGCGAAGTTCATCGGAATCAGCGCCTGCTGGGTGGTGGCACCACCAGGCAGGAACAGCACCGCGTAGTCGTCGGGCACACTGAGCAACTGGCGCAGGTCGGCCTCGGCTGCAGCCGCGACGGCCATGAATTCCGGGCCGCGATGGCTCATTTCCACGATGGAGGCCCCGGCGCCATGCCAGTCCAGCATCTCTTCCTGCGCCTGGCGCAGGACCACTTCCGGCAACGCTGCAGGGCCGGCACTGAAGTTGTACGCGCGGGTCATGTCACACCTGTGGGGCAAGACCCCTAGTATGCCGCAGCGCATCAGGCTTTAGACCGCGCCGTTCAAGGGAAATTTGGTTGCATTGGTATCCATCGGAGCCCGATCTGGTAGCGTCGAGCCGTGCTCGGCGAGCGCAGTGGTGAGGGAGCAACAGCGTGACGACCAACGGTCGTCACCCACCAAGGCAGGATCTGACGGCCAGCGGCCGTCACTACCGAGGCAGGATCTGACGGCCAGCGGCCGTCACTATCGGCAGGTCAGCGGGCGCCGAACCACAGCAGCAGGCTCAACACGCCGGCGAGCAGCAATGCGCTGACCAGCAGCCAGGGCCAGCGGCGCACGCGGCGCGGGGCCTGCGGTTCGGCCGCTTCGTCGAGGTCGTTGAAGACGAATTCTTCGGTCGGCAGCGGGCGCTGGCGCGGGTCGTCAGGCAGTTCCAGCACGAAGCGGTGCTGGCCGTCGAACACCACCTGATCGCCGCCCTGCAGCCAGCAGTGGCGCACTGCCACGCCGTTGACCCGGCTGCCTTCGCCGGTGCCCAGGTCGCGCAGCAGGATCCGCTCGCCATGGCTTTCGATGCGCGCGTGCTGTTCAGCGAAGGCCGGCTCGTCGATTTCGATGTCCGCTTCGCTGCTGCGACCTACCAGCAAGGGTCCGTGCAGCGGATAGCCGCGGCCGTGGTGTGGCCCGCCCACGCCGCGCAGCAGGCGCGGTTCGTCGGACTGCACCGCCGCCTGTGGCGAGGGCGGCAGCATCGGCGTATCCACTTCGCCCTGGATCAGCAGTTCCACGCCTTCCACGTACACCGCATCACCGGCGCGCAGCAGCGCCATGCGCTTCACCGGGCGTCCGTTGACATGCACGCCGCGCACGCCGGCGGCCACCTGCAGCCACAGGCCGCGCTGGTCCAGGCTGAGCTGGGCCAGCAGCAGGCTGCCCTGGCTGGCTTCGACCAGGCGGATGCTGCCGTTGGCCTGGCGCACGATCTTCTGCACGCCCGGCACCAGCGGCTGGTCGGGTTGCGAGGGTTGGCTGTAGTGCACGAGCAGTTTAGGCATGCGGCGCAGACTAGCAGTTGGCTGGCAATCGCAGAAGAACCCTCGCTTGGCGTTTGCGCGCCTGATGCGCACAATGCTCGCCCTGTCATCGCTCCACCCCGCAAAGGAACCCGCATGTCCAGCATCGATATCGTCCACGCCCATGCCCTGGCCGCACCGGCCGCGCGCCAGGCGATCGAGGAAGTGGCCGCCAAACTGGCCGATCGTTTCGGCCTGCAGTCCACCTGGCGCGGCGACGTGCTGGATTTCTCCGGCAGCGGCGTGGACGGTGCCATCGAACTGCAGCCCACTGCGGTGCGCGTGACCGCCAAGCTCGGCTTCCTGCTGTCGGCGATGAAGGGCATGGTGGAAAGCGAGATCCAGCGCGTGCTGAAGGAAAAGCTCGGCTGATCCAACCGTCGGCTGAACTGCCGGCCGGCGCTGTTGCCGGCCATCACGCCGCCCCCGCATTTGCAGCGCTAGTCTGGCCCCTGCATCCGCCCATGCAGGAGACCCCATGAACCAGTATGACGAGCACGACCCCCGCAACGACGGCCAGGACAAGGCGTCCTTCCAGGACCAGGCCGAGCGCGTTTCGCGCAAGCTCAGCGACTCGGCGCAGCAGGTGTGGCTGGCCGGCCTGGGTGCGCTGGGCCGCGCGCAGGCCGAAGGCAGCCGCTTCTTCGATGGCCTGGTGAAGGAAGGCGAAGCCTTCGAGAACCGCCGCCGTGAGAAGAGCACCGAAGACGGCCCGGGCTGGCGCGACAATGTGGAAGAACAGCTGGGCCAGGCGCGTGAAAAGGCCTCCGGCACCTGGGACAAGGTCGAAAAAGCCTTTGAAGAACGCGTGCACGGGGTCTTGAAGCGCCTGCACGTGCCCAATGCCGAGGATGTGTCCACGCTCAATGCCCGCATTGATGCGCTGACCACGCGGTTGAATCGGCTGGAAAGCCGGCAGGCCAGCGCGGCAAGCGGGGAACCGACCCCGGGCAGCCACCAGTCGCCCACCGGCAGCTGATCCTGCCGGAACACTGTGTTACCCGTCGCTTTGTTGCAATGCAGCAGGCGGTGGGTGACACTGGATCCAACCCGTCATTACCCCGTTTGTCCCTCCCCTCACGGATTCGGTAATGGCGGGTTTTTCGTGCCTGCGATTTGAGATGCAGCGCCCAGTTGTAGGGGGCGCCCTGACGCGATCAGCGCTACGCCCCAGTACACTGTCCGCCCCTTCCTGCGTTGTGCGTTGCTGCCTGCATGTTCTCCTGGATACTGGCCCTGCTGTTGGCCGTCACCTGTTTCGTCCTCGCCACCGGCTACTTGTGGCTGGTCAAACGGCGTCGCAAGGAAATGCAGCTGGGCCTGCAGGCCCTGGCCGGCATGCATTGGCGCAACTTCTCCGAACTGGTCAAGCGCGCCCTGCACGAACGGCGCGGGCTGACCGAGATGAGCCGGCACGAGGATGACACCCGTGAGCCGCGCAGCGACTTCCTGATGGCCGATGCCAGCGGCCACTTCCTGGTGACCTGCAAGCATGGGCTGGCGTACCGCATCGGCACCGCGGCGATCAACGAACTGGGCGCGGCGGCGCGGCTGGCGGGTGCCCGCGGCGGCATCCTGATCACCGAAGGCCTGGTGGACGGCGATGGCCAGGCCATTGCGGAGAAGCAGGCCGTGGAAGTCCTGGATGGCCGCCGGCTGTGGCCGCTGCTGTCACCCTACCTGCCCGGTGACATCGAATCGGGCGTCAAGAATGCCGCCCGCCATGAGGCGATCCGGCGCATCGTGATTGCGGCATTTGCCTCCAGCACACTGGGCCTGCTGGTGGGCATGGGCTACCAGACCGTACACGTAGCCACGCCAGACCCGGCGCCCGCCCCGGCCGTCACCAGGGCCGCGCCTGCAGCGCCTGCCATTGCCGCTACCGTGCCTGCCGTTGCCGCCGCCGATCCGGCGCTGCGCGCAACGCAGGCGACCGTGGCCGGTCCGGACCTCAACCCGGATACCGAAACACTGGATCGCTACCAGCAGGAAATCTCCCGCGCGCTGAGCAAGCTGCCTGGCGTGCACAGCGGCATCTGGCAGACCCGGCAGACACTGGCGGTGAACCGCACCGGCGAACTGGACCAGGTATGGCCGATGATCTGCGACCAGGTGACCCGCTACCCCGCGCTGAGCAACGTGCGCATCCAGCTCAACGCCCGCCCCGGCGTGGACGAACCCGTCCGCTGGCGCCAGTGCAGCACCCTCTAACCCGGTAGTGACGGATGGCGTGGGTGACGACCGTGGGCCGTCACGCTTCTACTCCAGGCAACAGCGTGACGACCAACGGTCGTCACCCACCGAAGCCAAGCCAACCCATCAGCGATTATTCCCAGGCGCGAACCGCGCCACCAGATCCCACGCATCGCCCAGGAATATCTGCCGTACCCGGGTGATTGCCTGGTCCCCACGCCACGTATGCCGCTCGATCACCAGGCACGCCGTGCCGGCTTTGACATCCAGCAGCCTGGCACTGGCCGCATCCGCCCCCCACGCACTGATGCGGTGCTGGGCACGCGTCCACGACACGTTCTGCAGCAGCCAGCTGCCGGGCGCGGTGACTTCGAAATCCACCTCCAGCACCTCCGGCACGCCGGCCGGGCTGATCAGCCGGTGTTCCAGCGCCAGCGGACGGTCATCGGCCAGGTGCAGGCAATCCATCGCCAGCAGCCTCGCCTCACCGGCCAGCTCCCGTTCGCCGGCATCGCCATCGCGCGCGGTGCGCAACTGACGGCGCAGCAGCCGGTACGCGTACTGGTGGCCCATCGCGGTGACCTGCATGGCGATGTCCGGTATCGCCAGCGCCACCTGCTCCAGGTGCGGTGACTGCCGCGCCACGAACGAACCGGCACGCCGCCGGCGTTCGATCATCCCGCTTTCAGCCAGTGCGGTCAGCACCTTGTTCACGGTCATCCGCGAGCAGCCGTACTGCTCCATCAGCTCGTGTTCGTACGGGATGCGGAATCCCGGCGCCCATTCGCCACTGAGGATGCGGCCTTCCAGTTCGCTGCGGATGCGCTGGTTGAGCGTGGCGGACTTGCTGGCCTTCACTGTGGTCTCGATCTGGAAAGAGGATCAGCCCAGCACGCTGCGCAGGGCCTGGGCGAAACGGGCGGTGATGACGTCGCGCTGCAGGTGGCGGCCGTCTGCGACGCACTGGCGGCCGCGGCGCCAAACCGAACGCAGCGCGCCATTACGTGCGGCGAACACCCAGCTGTCAAGCAAGGCATCACCATCGCGGGCGATCATCGCCGGGTGGTCGGCGTCCAGTTCCAGCAGGTCGGCACTGGCGCCGGGCTGCAATCCGGCGGCGACGCCCAACGCCTGCGCGCCGCCTTGCTGCGCACCATCGAACAGGTAACGGCCGCTGCTGCGCTGCGCATCCGGGGCGATGACATTGCGCCCGCGCAGGCTCAGGCGCTGGCCGTATTCCAGCAGGCGCAGCTCTTCGGCCGCATCGATAAGGACGTTGGAATCCGAACCGACGCCGAAGCGGCCACCCTCGCGGGCGAAGGCCTGCATCGGGAACAGGCCATCGCCCAGATTCGCTTCGGTGACCGGGCACAGGCCGGCCACGGCCCGGCTGGCGACGATGCGCGCACGCTCGTCATCGTCGATATGGGTGGCGTGCACCAGGCACCAGCGCGCGTCCACCGCCACGTTTTCATACAGCCAGCGCACCGGGCGCAGGCCGCTCCAGGCAACGCAGGCATCCACCTCGCGCAGCTGTTCGGCGATGTGGATGTGCACCGGTCCATCGTTCAGTGGCAGCAGCGCGGACAGCTCCTCGCCGGTCACCGCGCGCAGGCTGTGCGGGGCGATGCCGAGCACCGCATCGGGCAGCGGCCGCAGGGCCGTGCGTGCACCGTCCAGCAGCTGCGCGAAACCGTCCACGTCGTGGATCAGCCGGCGCTGGGCCGGGTTGGGCGCCGCGCCGCCGAAATCGGCATGCGCGTAGAACACCGGCAACAGAGTCAGGCCGATACCGGTCTGCGCGGCGGCGGCGACGATGCGCGCGGACATTTCGGCGCGATCGGCATACGGCTGGCCGTCGGCATCGTGGTGCAGGTAGTGGAACTCACCGACGCGGGTGAAGCCGGATTCGAGCATTTCCATGTAGGCCTGGGCGGCGATCGCTTCGACCGCATCGGGCACCAGCTTGGCCAGGAAGCGGTACATCAGCTCGCGCCAGCTCCAGAAACTATCGCCGTCCCCCCCGCCGATTTCGGTCAGCCCGGCCATGCCGCGCTGGAAGGCGTGACTGTGCAGGTTGGGCACGCCCGGCACCAGGATCCGCACGCGCTGGTCGCCTGCCTGGGCCGCAACACCGGTGCGCACCTCCCCGATGCAGCCATCCACCACGGTCAGCCGGACATCGCGCTCCCAGCCCTGCGGCAGCAATGCGCGGTCAGCGTGGAAGGCAGGGGGAGACAACGAATCCGTCATGGCTGGACAACCGGAAAGGGACGCCTATATTGTATAGACATATAAGCTCATCCGTGTAGCGCCGCCCATGCATTGCGACACCCTCTGGACCAACGTACACCTGATGACCCTGCAGGGCGACGGCCTGGGCGTGATCGCCGATGCCGAACTTGCCTGCCTGGATGGCCGCATCGTGCATGTCGGCGCGGCCGGCAGTGGCGCGCACCTGCAGCCGGCCACGCGCATCGACGGCGAAGGCCGCTGGATCTCGCCCGGCCTGATCGACTGCCACACCCACCTGGTTTACGCCGGCAACCGGGCCAACGAATTCGAGCAGCGCCTGCAGGGTGTCAGCTATGCCGACATCGCCCGCGCCGGCGGTGGCATCGTCTCCACCGTGCGCGCTACCCGCGCGGCCAGCCACGAAGAACTGGCACGCCAGAGCCGCCCTCGCCTGCTGGCGATGCGCGCCGAAGGCATCACCACGCTGGAGATCAAATCCGGTTACGGGCTGACCCTGGACGATGAGCGCAAGCAGCTGCGGGTCGCACGCCAGCTGGGCGTGGACTGCAGCGTGCACGTGGTGCCGACCTTCCTGGGGGCGCATGCGGTGCCACCGGGGCGGGACGCCCAGGAGTACATCGATGAAGTCTGCAACCTGATGATTCCCGCCATCGCCGCCGAAGGGCTGGCCGAGGCGGTCGATATCTTCTGCGAGAACATCGCGTTTTCCACCGCGCAGGCGGCGCAGGTCTTCGACGCTGCACGCGCGCACGGGCTGGCGGTGAAGATCCACGCCGAACAGCTGAGCAACCAGCACGGCGCTGAACTGGCCGCGCGCCACGGGGCGCTGTCGGCCGACCATATCGAGCACCTGGACGCGGCGGGCATCGCGGCGATGGCGGCCGCCAGCACGGTCGCCGTACTGCTGCCGGGCGCGTTCTACTTCACCCGTGACACCACGCTGCCGCCGATCGCGGCGCTGCGTGCGGCCGGCGTGCCGCTGGCGCTGGCCACCGACAGCAACCCTGGCACCTCGCCGCTGACCAGTCCGCTGCTGGCGATGAACATGGGCGCCACGCTGTTCCGGCTGACCGTGGACGAATGCATTGCCGGCTTCACCCGCAACGCCGCGCGCGCGCTCGGTCGCGCCGGCCGCATCGGCCAGCTGGCGGTGGGCATGGACGCCGACCTGGCGATCTGGGATATCGACGCCCCGGCCGACCTGGTCTACCGCATCGGCTTCAACCCGCTGCACGCGCGCGTGGTGCGCGGGCAGCTCGATCCCCTCTGACGGAGCACGCTTCAATGCAGCATGAACCACCCGACACCCTGGTGCTTCGCCCCGCCCACGTGCCGCTGGCGCAGTGGCGGCAGGTCTATCGCGGGGCGCGCATCGCGCTGGATGCCGCCGCCCTGCCGGCCGTACGTGCCAGTGCTGCCACCGTGGACGCGATCGTGGCCCGGGGCGCGCCGGTGTATGGCATCAATACCGGCTTCGGCAAGCTGGCCAGCGTGCGCATCGAACCGGAAGACCTGGCCACGTTGCAGCGGAACATCGTGCTGTCACATGCCGCCGGCGTGGGCGAGCCGATGCCGCTGCCGGTAGTGCGGCTGATGATGGCGCTGAAGCTGGTCAGCCTGGCGCAAGGGGCATCGGGTGTGCGCGTGGAGACGCTGCAGCTGCTGGAAGCGCTGCTGCAGCACGACGTGGTGCCGGTAATCCCGGCGCAGGGCTCGGTCGGCGCCTCCGGCGACCTGGCGCCGCTGTCCCACCTGGCCAGCGTGATGATTGGCGTCGGCGAAGCCTTCGTTGGCGGTGAACGCCTGAGTGCGGCCGATGCACTGGCGCGTGCCGGCCTGCAGCCGCTGCAGTTGGGTGCGAAGGAAGGCCTGGCGCTGCTCAACGGCACCCAGTTCTCCACCGCCTATGCGCTGGCCGGCCTGTTCGAGATCGAGGTCGTGTTCCAGGCCGCCCTGGTCACCGGTGCGCTGTCGGTGGAAGCGGCCAAAGGCTCGGACACGCCGTTCGACCCGCGCATCCACAGCATCCGCGGCCAGCGCGGGCAGATCCTCACTGCCGCCGCGCTGCGCGCGCTGATGCAGGGCTCGGCCATCCGCGAATCGCACCGCGACAACGACGTGCGCGTGCAGGATCCGTACTGCCTGCGCTGCCAGCCGCAGGTGATGGGCGCGGCGCTGGACATCATCCGCCAGGCCGCCACCACGCTGGAAATCGAGGCCAACGGCGTGTCCGACAATCCGCTGGTGTTCACCGATACCGGCGAAGCGCTGAGCGGCGGCAACTTCCACGCCGAGCCGGTGGCCTTCGCCGCGGACATGCTGGCGATGGCGATCTGTGAGATCGGCTCGATCAGCGAGCGCCGCACTGCGATGCTGGTGGACCCGGCGCTGTCCGGCCTGCCAGCCTTCCTGACCCCGCGCCCGGGGTTGAACTCCGGCTTCATGATTCCGCAGGTCACCGCCGCCGCGCTGGTGTCCGAGAACAAGCAGCGCGCCTACCCGGCCAGCGTGGATTCAATCCCCACTTCGGCCAACCAGGAAGACCATGTATCCATGGCCGCGCACGGCGCGCGCCGCCTCCTGCAGATGGCCGAGAACGCCGCCAACGTGGTCGGCATCGAGCTGCTGGCCGCCGCGCAGGGCTGCGATTTCCACGCCCCGCTGCAGTCCAGTGGCCCGCTGGAAGCGGTCCGCGTGCTGCTGCGCGCGCAGGTGCCGACGCTGGAAGAAGACCGCTACTTCCACCCGGACATGGTGGCCGCCACCGACCTGGTACGCAGTGGCGCGCTGGCCGCCGGGCTGGCCGACGTGCTGCCCAACGTGGAGCCGGTGGCATGAGCACGCAGCCGCCGTGGCTGGAGGTACATGAAGGCGATGCGCCACTGCTGATCAGTTTCCCGCATACCGGCACCGAGCTGCCAGACGACCTGGCCGGGCGTTTCGTGTCGCCCTGGCTGGCCCGGCGCGATGCCGACTGGTGGGTGCATGAGCTGTACGCGTTCGCGCGCGGGCTCGGCGCGACCACGGTGCGCTCGTCCATTTCGCGGTCGGTGATCGACCTCAACCGCGACCCCAGCGGGGTATCGCTGTACCCCGGCCAGAACACCACCGGCCTGTGCCCGCTGACCACCTTCGACAACCAGCCGCTGTACCAGCCCGGGCAGGAACCGGACGAAGCGGAGATCCTGCGCCGCCGTGAGAGGTACTTCGCGCCCTACCACGACGCGCTGGCATCACAGATCGCCCGCCTGCGCGCGCGCCACGGCACCGTGGTGGTGTATGACGCGCACTCGATCCGCTCGCGCATCCCGCACCTGTTTGATGGCGAGCTGCCGCAGTTCAACCTGGGCACCGCCGGCCCGACCGGCGAGGTCGATACGTCCTGCGACAACGCGCTGTCCGACGTGGTGGACAACCTGTGCCGGCTCAGCGGGATGCCACACGTGCGCAACGGCCGCTTCAAGGGCGGCTGGATAACCCGCCATTACAGCGACATCCCCGGCGGCGTGCACAGCCTGCAGATGGAACTGGCCTGCCGCGGCTACATGGCCGAACCGGCCGCCGAAACGCTGGATGCGCACAGCTGGCCCACGCCGCTGGATGACGACCACGCCACGCCGCTGCGCCACACGCTGGCGCAGGTACTCACCGCCTGCCTTGAATTCGCATCGAACCGGAGCGCCGCATGACCCGTAACGACCCGTCCCGCACCATCATCGCGCCGACCGGCAGCACGCTGACCGCCAAGAGCTGGCTGACCGAAGCACCGCTGCGGATGCTGATGAACAACCTGCACCCGGACGTGGCCGAACGACCACAGGAACTGGTGGTTTACGGCGGCATCGGCCGCGCCGCGCGGGACTGGGAAAGCTTCGACGGCATCGTCGATGCACTGACCCGGCTGGAGGACGACCAGACCCTGCTGGTGCAGTCGGGCAAGCCGGTGGGCGTGTTCCGCACCCATGCTGATGCGCCGCGCGTGCTGATCGCCAATTCCAACCTGGTGCCGCGCTGGGCCAACTGGGACCACTTCAACGAGCTGGATAAAAAGGGCCTGGCGATGTACGGCCAGATGACCGCCGGCAGCTGGATCTACATCGGCGCGCAGGGCATCGTGCAGGGCACCTTTGAAACCTTCGTGGAGATGGGCCGCCAGCACTACGACGGCAGCCTGGCCGGCAAGTGGCTGTTCACCGGCGGCCTGGGCGGCATGGGCGGCGCACAGCCGCTGGCCGCGGTGATGGCCGGCGCCTCGTGCCTGGCGGTGGAATGCCGCCGGACCAGCATCGAAATGCGCCTGCGCACCGGTTACCTGGACACCTGGACCGACGACCTGGATGAAGCGCTGCGCCTGATCGAAGAGTCCTGCACGGCGAAGAAGCCGCTGTCGGTCGGCCTGCTCGGCAATGTCGCCGATGTGCTGGACGAACTGCTGGTGCGCGGGATCAAGCCGGACCTGCTGACCGACCAGACCTCTGCGCACGACCCGGTCAACGGCTACCTGCCGCAGGGCTGGACGGTGGAAGAATGGGACGCAAAGCGCGTGTCCGCACCGAAGACAGTGGAGAAAGCCGCGCGCGAATCGATGGCCAACCACATCCGCGCGATGCTGGCCTTCCATGCGCTGGGCGTGCCGACCGTGGACTACGGCAACAACCTGCGCCAGATGGCGCTGGAAGAAGGCGTTGAAGATGCGTTCGACTTCCCCGGTTTCGTGCCGGCCTACATCCGCCCGTTGTTCTGCCGCGGCATCGGGCCGTTCCGCTGGGCCGCGCTGAGTGGTGATCCGGAGGACATCGCCAAGACCGATGCCAAGGTGAAGGAACTGATCCCGGACAACCCGCACCTGCATCGCTGGCTGGACATGGCAGCGGAGAAGATCAAGTTCCAGGGCCTGCCGGCGCGTATCTGCTGGGTGGGGCTGGGCGATCGTGACCGGCTCGGCCTGGCATTCAACGAGATGGTGGCCAACGGTGAACTGAAGGCACCGGTGGTGATCGGTCGTGATCATCTGGATTCGGGCAGCGTGGCTTCGCCGAACCGGGAGACCGAAGCGATGGCTGACGGCTCCGATGCGGTATCGGACTGGCCGCTGCTCAACGCGTTGCTGAACACCGCCAGCGGCGCGACGTGGGTGTCGCTGCATCACGGCGGCGGCGTGGGCATGGGCTTCTCCCAGCATGCCGGCATGGTGATCGTCTGCGACGGCACTGAAGCGGCGGCCAAGCGCATCGCCCGCGTGCTGTGGAACGACCCGGCCACCGGCGTGATGCGGCATGCCGATGCCGGCTATGAGATCGCCCTCGACTGCGCGAAGGAAAAGGGCCTGGACCTGCCCGGCATCCTGCGCTGACCCAGTGTGCAGGTGACGACCTTGGTCGTCACGCTGCTGCCCTTGCCGCTGCGCTCGCCGAGCACGGCTCGGCGCTACCTGCTCCCCGATAGTGACGGCCGTTGGCCGTCCGCTCTTCGCCCTGGTGGGTGACGACCTTGGTCGTCACGCTGCTGCCCTTGCCGCTGCGCTCGCCGAGCACGGCTCGGCGCTACCTGCTCCCCGGTAGTGACGACCGTTAGCCGTCCGCTCTTCGCCCTGGTGGGTGACGACCGTTGGTCGTCACGCTTCTGCCCTTGCCGCGGCGCTCCCAGCGCCAACCGTCCTCATGCCTCGATGAGGCTCGACAACTCCAGAGCACCCTGTTAACTTTCGCCGCCTCTACGCGGTTTACAGGGTACGCCCCGGCCGCGGCCCCACTCCGCTGCTGGCTCTACTGCTCATGACTCCTGCTTGCCCACGTACCTGCGTGCTCACCGTTGCCGTGCTGAGCGCCCTCGTCGCCCTGCCCGCCCATGCGGAAACGGCTGTCCAACCCACCACCCTGGACCGCGTCGAGGTCACCGCCGCCGGCAACACCGACGACGCCCGCAAGGCGCTGGCGCGTGTGCCCGGCGCCAGCAACGTGATCGACCTGGCCAAGGTCGCGCAGGGCCGCGTCGGCAGTACCGCCGATGTGCTGGCCTACCAGCCGGGCATCAGTGCGCAGTCCCCGGGCAACGAAGGCACCAAGGTGTCCATCCGCGGATCGGGCATCAACCGCGGCCCCGGCGCGCATGCCTCCGGCATCGCGGTGTCGCTGGATGGCCTGCCACTGATGGCCGCCGGCGGCACGCCGTACGAGCTGCTGGAGCCGCTATGGCTGTCGCGGGTGGAGGTGCTTCGCGGTGCCAACGGCTTCGAGCGCGGCGCGCTGGCACTGGGCGGTGCGATCAACTACGTCAGCCGCAGCGGCCGCGATGCGCCGGGCCTTGAACTGCACTATGAAGCCGGCAGCCGCGGTTACCAGAAGCGCAGCCTGGGCTACGGCGGCGTGCAGGACACGCTGGACTATTACTTCTCCTACACCGACACCGAGTTCGACGGCTACCAGACGCATGCCAGCGGCGATGGCAAGGGCGCGATGGCCAACATCGGCTGGCAGATCAACCCGGACCTGCAGACCCGCTTCTACCTGCGTTACCGCGAAACCAACCACGAAACACCGGGAAGACTGACCCGCGCGCAGATCCGCAACGACCCCCGCGCAGCCAACCCGGCCAACGTGGCCATCGACGCGAAGCGGCCGCAACCGGGCAGCACCTGGATCGGCAACATGACCACGCTGCAGTTGGATGAAGACTCCTCGCTGCAGGCCGGGCTGGTGTACCACAAGTACCCGATGGACTTGAACGAGAGCCTGTACCGCCAGCAGCTGGACTACAGCAACCTCAATGCCACCCTGGACTACCGCCGCCGGCACACCCTGTTCGGCCATGACAGCGTGACCACGCTCGGCCTGCGCGTCACCCATGACCTGGATGCCGACGTGCGCGAGACGCTGCGCCTGGCCAGCAACGGTTATGCGGCGGGCACCCACACGCGTGACTTCTCCCACCACGGCACCGACAGCACGCTGCACCTGGGCAACGAACTACAGCTGAGCGATGCACTGCGCGTGCAGACCGGGCTGGCGCTGGTGCAGACCCGCCGCACGGTGGAAGTGACCTGGCCGCGTACCGATCAGCGCTTGAACGAGCGCGACTGGGACTACGCGCCGCGGCTCGGCTTCACCTGGCAGGTCTCGCCGGCCACGCAGTGGTTCGGCAATCTAAGCCGCTCGGTGGAGCCGGCCCATCCCTGGTCGATGATCTGGGGCTCCAACCAGTACTTCGCCGCCGGCAACGGCGCGTCCACCGGCCGCCAGCGCGCGCCGGTGAAACTGGACAACCAGACCGCGACCACGCTGGAACTCGGCGCACGCGGCGAGGGCCGCATCGGTCGCTGGGAGCTCACCGGCTACTACGCGCACGTCAACCACGAACTGTTGAGCGTTGAAGTCGTGCCGGTGCCGAACCTGTTCATCGCCGAGAACAACGCCAGCCCCACCGTGCATCGTGGCATCGAGGCCGGGCTGGACAGCACGCTGTGGCAAGGGCGAACCGGGCGTCTCTCGCTGCGCCAGGCGTACACCTTCAGCGACTTCCGCTACCGCCGTGACGACCGCTTCGGTGACAACCGCCTGCCCGGCCTGCCGATGCATTTCTACCAGGCCGAGCTGCGCTACGACCACGCATCGGGGCTGTATGCCGCAGTGAACACCGAGTACGCCTCCAAGGTGTTCGTCGACTATGCCAACAGCTATCGTGCCGACAACCACCTCATCTTCGGCAGCCGCGTGGGCTTCGATGCGCCCACGGGTCGCTGGCAGGGCTGGTTGGAGCTGCGCAACCTGGGTGACCGCCACTACGCTGCCACGGTGACACCGGGCTATGACGATGGGGGGCGCGATGTAGCGCGCTCCACGCCGGGCGAAGGTTTCGGCGTGTACGCGGGCGTGCGCCTTCGCTTTAACTGAATCTGACTGGAGCGTTGCCATCTTCACGGCATGTTGGCGGCAAGCTTGGCAAAAAAGGCGATCCCTGAACGCCCGCGCCTGCCATGCAACCTGTCCTGACCGACGCGTTCGCCACCGACGCCATCCTCGACGACACCCGCGTAGGCGTGTGGCAGTTCGACATCCCAACGCGCCAGCTGAGCGGCTCGGACATGGCCAGCGCACAGCTGGCCGGCATCGGCGCGCACACATCGCGAAGTGCGTGGCGGCGGATCCTGCGGCAGGAACCGGACCAGCCGGTCTTTGAGATAGAGCTGCCCTGGACCGATGGCATCAGCCGCCGCTGGCTGATGCTGCGCGGCCGCCATGATCGCGCGCTGGGGCAAGTGCGCGGCATGTGCGTGGACATGACCCGCCGGGTGCGTGCCGAACAGCTGGTCCGCGAGCAGGCAATGCTGCTGGATACCCTCGCCCGGGGTACGCCGCCGCGCGAGTGCCTGCGCGTGCTCACCGAGGCCATCGAACGGCTGAAGCCCGGCCTGCGCAGCGCTTTCTTCGTCACACCCGGCGGCCAGCAGCGGCCCGGTTACGGCAGCAGTTGCAACGTGCACCCGACGATCATCGCGCTGCTGGAACATCCCGGCGCGGCGCCGAAGTCGGCGGATCTGGAACTACCGGGTGGCGTTGATTTCGCGACCGATACGCAGTGGCGCACGAACTGGCAGGCTGCGTGCGGCCAGCACGACCTTCCCGCCTGCAGGCCCATCGCGGTTCCTCGGCAAGCCCATCCCGAACGGGCATGGCTGCTGCTGTTCCTGTCCACGCCGCGCGCGCTTACCGGATGGGAACAGGAAGTAGCCAGCTTCGCCACCCGCATCGCCGCGCTGGTGCTGGACCGCGAAGACCAGCAGATCGCCCTGCAGCAGGCCGCCGATGCGGTTGGCAATGCGCTGCATGATACCGAGCGCGAGCGGCGCAGGCTGAAAGCCTTCCTCGACAGCTCGCCCGACCTGGCCTACGTGTTCAACCTGGAACACCGTTTCACCTATGCCAACCGCGCACTGCTGCGCATGTGGGGCAAGACCGAAGAGGAGGCGCTGGGCCGCAACTGCCTGGAACTGGGCTATCCGGACTGGCACGCGGCCATGCACAGCCGCGAGATCGAACAGGTGATCGCCACGCGTCGTCCGATCCGCGGCGACGTGCCCTTCGAAGGTCCGCTGGGCCGGCGCATGTACGACTACATCTTCGTGCCGCAGTTGGGGCTGGATGGCGAGGTCGAGGCGATCATCGGCACCACGCGCGATGTCACCGAACGCAGCGAACACGAAGAGGAACGTGCCCGCAACGAATCGCTGCTGCGCATGCTGGTGGACGAACTGCAGCACCGCACGCGCAACATCATGTCGGTGGTGCGTGCGATGGCCAGCCGTACGCTGGCCACCAGCCGCGACATGGCTGACTTCTCGAGCCGTTTCGACGCCCGACTGGACGCGCTGGCACGGGCACAGAGCCTGCTGTCGCGGCTGGGTGAACTGGATCGGGTGCAGTTCGACGCACTGCTGCGTGCCGAACTTTCCGCCCACGTGGACCCGGCCCTGCACGGCACCCAGATCGTGCTGGAAGGACCGCCCGAAGTGGCGCTGCGTTCGGGCACGGTGCAGCCGCTGGCGATGGCCCTGCATGAGCTGGCCACCAACGCGGTGAAGTACGGGGCCCTGCGCCAGCAGGGCGGCCGCCTGCACGTGCGCTGGAACCTGGTGGACGCGGAGGCATCCGATGCCGCCAGCCCGCGGCTGCGCGTGGACTGGCAGGAGCATGGCGTGCGCGACCTGCCCGCCGACCCCTCGAGCATCCGCGGCGGCGGCGCCGGCCGCGAGCTGATCGAACGCGCCCTGCCGTACCAGATCGGTGCGAAAGTGGATTACGGCTTTGCCGACGACGGCCTGCGCTGTTCGATCCTGCTGGCGGTATCGGAGCAGGCCGTCGCGCTGGCGTCGTGAGGTTCGCCGGGCCCGCAGCGCAGGCGGCATACCGCCCGCGACGCACCGCCTTGCCCAAGCGGGCTTCCCGGCACCGTGGCTATGCGTCCACAGGACGCTCAGGGTCAGCGCGGGAAGAAGCGGCCGGCGACCGCTGGGCCCGCCGCCAACCGAGCAGGTGCCATACGCACAGGTAAGACGCGAACAGTACCCCGGGGGCGACGAACAGCGCGAAAATCCAGCCGTGCGGCAGCATCCAGCAGGTGGCCAACAGCGTGCCGATCAGCGGCCATCGCCAGTGCAGCGGACGATTCTCCAGCCAGCGCAGGTTCAACACACCCAGCATCGGCCAGGCAGCCAGGCTGGCCAGGACGGCACACAGCAACCCGATGCTTTGCCACGACGGCGGCCACGCCAGCTCGGCCATTTGCATGCCCAACAGCGCCGTCCCCAACGTGCTGTGCACGAACATGCCTGGGACGCAACTCAGCCAGACCAGCAGCGAAACCACGCCGCGCCCGGTCATGGCATGTCTCCCCACGCGATGGGCGTGGTCGGGCCGGCATCGGCGGGCCGTTCCTTGCGCAGGGTGATTGTCATGCGCTCACGGTAGCGGGCCCTTCCGTGCGCCTCAAGGCACTCAGCGCAGGAACCCGACGATGGCAAAGCCCAGCCCCACCAGGCCGGCGGCCAGCAGCGGATACGTGGCCCAGACCGGCGTGCCCTGGCCATGGCTGAAGGCGACGAGTGCCGCCCGCACACTGCGCCCGCTGAGCCAGGGCACCATCAGCAGCGCCAGCAACGGCAGCAGCGAGGCCAAGCCGAAGGCCAGCAACAACGGCCGCGGATCATCCTGCGCAAAGCCGCCCAGCGGATACAGCGCCACCCCGAACAGCAATCCGGCGAAGAACAGCGTATTGGCGATGCGTATTTCCGTGCGATGGCGACGCGACAACGCGCCGCGCGACCAGCCTTTGTAATGGCGGGGCAACCGCCGCGTCCACCAGGCCACCAGCACGCTGGCCAGCGCACCGCCCACCACCCCGCTTTCCACCGCGCCCCACGCCTGCATCCCCACCATGCCAGCCCCCTGTAATGGAATCGCTCAGTGCGCCAATGCCGCCGCCACTGCGGCTTCGGCCAAGGGGGCCATCTTTGCATAGCCCGCCGGCGTGGGATGCACGCCATCCTCGGCCAGCGCTTTGTCCAGTCCGCCGTCCGCATTGCCCAGCGCGGCGTGGTAGTCCAGATACACAAGCCGCTGCTGCTCCGCATAGCCCTTCAGTGCGGCATTCAGCGCGCGCACGCTGGCCGCCGGCTGTAGGCCGGGACGCCACGGGTAGGCACTGACCGGCAGCACCGAAGACAGCACCACCTTGATGCCGTGCGCCTGCGCCAGTTCAACCATCGAATGCAGGTTGTCTTCGATCATCGCCTGGCTGGCCGGGGCGGTGTTGCCGGCGATGTCATTGGTGCCGGCCAGGATCACCACCACCGCAGGATCCAGCGCGATGACGTCCTGGCGGAAACGCAGCAGCATCTGCGCGGTGGTCTGCCCGGAGATGCCGCGGTTGAGGTAGCCCTTGCCCGGGAAAAAGCTTTCACTACCGGTCCGGCCCCAGCCCTCGGTGATGGAGTCACCGTAGAACACCACGCGCGCTTCGCCCTTGCGCGGCGCCGGCAATCTGGCGTTCTGTTCGCGGTAGTACGCCAGCTGCGGCCAGTCCGACAGGCGCTGCTGCAGCGAGCGCACCTGCTGCGGCTGCAGCGATTCCGGCGCGGCGGTGAACAGCGGATCGGTCGCGGTGGGCTGCGCGTGGGCTGTACCCAGCAGCGACGTAGCGGCAAGAAGGATCGACAGACGGTAAGACAGCGTGGTCATCGGGCATCACGGAAAACACGGTGCAGCGAAGGTACCACCCGCGCCTTTACCCATTACACGGTTGACACGCCGCCGCGCCACGCCGGAGCGTCGATCACGGGCCGGTGCGGGCGTATTACCGCCGTCGCTGAGCCCTGCACCCGCCACGCCTTCACGCCATGGCGCGCCGCCACTGCCGATAGTGGCGGCATTCTTTCCAACTGCGCCCCGCCATGTCCCTGATTCCCGAGCGCCTGCAGCGATTGCGGCGCTGGCCGCGCCCGGTGCGCATCCTGTTGGCCATACTGCTGGCGCTTTACCTGCTGTACCTGATCGCTGGCAATGTGTTTCTCAACACGCCGTTGTTCGACATGCTGACCAACCGCAAGCCGGAGAAATTCCAGCTGCGCAACGGGCCGGCGCTGACCCTGATACCGGGCCATGCGGTGCTGTGGAACGTGCACGTGCGCGGCCAGGCCAACCGCACCGTCTACGTCTTCAGCGCCGAACGGGCCAGTGCATTCATCTCGCTGCCGGCGCTGGTACGCCGTGAGATCCACATCCCGCGCGTGGATGCGGTCGGCGTCCGCGCGGTGGTTGAACGCGTGGAAAAAGCGATCCCGCCGCCGCCGCGCGGCAATCGTGGCTGGACGGTGCGGATGGATGCGATCCACAGCGACAGCATCCGCAGCGGCCAGTTCGGCAAGCTGTTGATCTCCGGCAAGGCCAGCGCCACGGTGGGCTTCCTGAAGCAGATGAAGGGCGGCCCGTCCGAACTGTTCGATTCGAACGCCACCTTCGACGATGCGCGGATCAGCTGGGATGGCACCACCCTGCTGGACCAGGCGCACATCGAAGCGCGGGCCAGCTTCCCGCGCCACTACCGCGACGACGCGCCGGGGCTGCGCAAGCTCGGCATCCTGACCGCTGAGCTGGCCATCGACGGGCGCAGCCAGGCCGTACGCATCGACACCGCCGGTGCCCGTGCCACGGTAGGCACGGTGCCCTCCACGGCCCGCCTGCAGGGCCAGCTGGCGATGGACCATGGCACGTTGCGGCCCGGCGGCCATGTAGTGTGGCGCCTGCCGGTGCACGCCGGCGAACATGCCAAGGACCGTGGACTGCTGGCGCTGCAGCTGGACGTGGCCGATGACATCAGGCTGCAGGCGCGGCTGCCCCGCGATGAGGCCAGCGGCAGTGAACTGGATGCCGACCTGCACATCGCCGGGCGCGAAATCCCCTTCCACGCAATGTCCGGGCTGCTGCCGCGCACGTCCGGGCAGTTGAAGGCGGCGTGGACGTTTGATTCGCTGAACTGGATCTCTGATTTGATCGTGCGCAAGCCATGGTTCCGGCTGGACGGCGGCGGCCTGTTGCGGGCCGACGTGACGCTGGTCGATGGCCAGCTGGCAGCCGGCAGCACCGCGGAGATTCCCAACGTGGCCGCCATCGCGGAGGTGGCCGGCGTACGGATGCAGGGCGATGCGCGGGCGCAGGGCCGGATTGTCGAGGGCCGCACGCCGCAGGTGCACATGCAGGTGGACATTGACCAGTTCCGCGCCGCCCCATCCGATGCGCCGTCGCAGGTGCTGTTCGACGGGCGCGCGTTGGTATTGGAACTAAGCGGCGATGCCCGCCTGCAGCAACTGAAGGAAGGCGTGCGTGCGCGGCTGCGTTTCAACAACGCGCAGGTGCCGGACCTGACCCGCTACAACCGCTACCTGGGCAACGAACAGGTGAAGCTGCTGGGCGGCACCGGGCTGATCAGCGGGGACGTGGAACTGGACGCCACCGGCCGCATCGGTACCGGCCGGGCCGACCTGAGCGGCCAGAATGCGCGCATGCAGGTAGCGGGAGTGGCGATGCGCGGCAATGCGCTGCTCAAAGCCCGCGTTCGGCGCGCCGATTTCAGCCAGAAACAGTTCGACCTGGGCGGCACCACGGTGCGCCTGCAGGACGTGCGCGTGGCCGACTCGAAAGACGCCGGCTGGTGGGGCGAGGTGGCGGTGCGCAGCGGGCACCTGGCAGCTGCGGCCCCGCTGGGCGCCGATGCGGTGGCCGATATCACCCTGCGTGATGCCGGCCCGCTGCTGGATGCCTTCGGCGAGCGCAGCAGCTACCCGCGCTGGGTGCTGGGGCTGGTCGATTCCGGGCAGGTGCAGGCCAGCGGCCAACTGCGGCTTCGCCATGGCCAGTGGGTGGTGGACGACCTGCAGGCAGAAAACGCGCGGCTTTCGCTACGCGGCCGGCTGGACCTGGGCAAGGCCGGCAAACGCGGCGACCTCTACCTGCGCTGGGGCGTGCTGGGTGCCGCTGTGGAGCTGGATGGCAAACAGCGGCAGTGGCACCTGGCCGGTGCCCGCGAATGGTACGAACAGCGCCCACGCTACCTGCCCGCCAGATAAGCCACGTCACCGCCCGGCTCAGCGGTGGCGTGATTCCAGCAGCGTGCGCACGTCCTGCAGGCCCAGGCCGCGCGCGCGCAGCAGCACCAGCAGGTGGAACACCAGGTCCGAGGCTTCGCCCAGCAGTTCGTCGTCGCCCTGCACCACCGCCGCCAGCGCGGTCTCCACGCCTTCCTCGCCGACCTTCTGCGCGATACGGCGGATGCCACCGTCGAACAGCGAGGTTGTGTAGCTGCCGGCCGGGCGCTGCGCCTCGCGCGTGGCCACCAGCTGGTCGAGCTGGCCGATGAAATCCTTCGGCGCCTGAGGGAAACAGCTCTCTGCGCCGGTGTGGCAGATCGGCCCGGCCGGGCGTGCCCGCACCAGCAGCGTATCGGCATCGCAATCCACCGCGATCGACTGCACCGCCAGCACGTTGCCGGACTGCTCGCCCTTGGTCCACAGGCGCTGCCTGCTGCGGCTGAAGAAGGTCATGTGGCCGGTCTGCAACGTCACCTGCAGGGACTCCGCACTTACATAGCCCAGCATCAGCACCTGCAGGCTGTCGGCATCCTGCACTACCGCCGGCAACAGGCCATCGCCCTTGCTCCAGTCAAGGCTTTCCAGCGCCGGCAGACCCGGCAAGACTTCAATAGACATCACGTACCTCGATCTGGTGCTCGCGCAGATAGCGCTTCAGTTCTGGAATGGCGATGGCGCCGCTGTGGAACACGCTGGCAGCCAGGGCACCATCGACATCGGCCTGGTCGAAGACCTGGGCGAAATGATCGGGCGTGCCCGCCCCGCCGGAGGCGATCAGCGGCACGTGGCAGGCCGCACGCGCATGGCGCAGCTGCTCCACATCGTAGCCGCGGCGTACGCCGTCACTGTCCATGCAGTTCAGTACGATCTCCCCGGCGCCGCGCTGCTGCACTTCGCGCACCCAGTCCAGCGTACGCACGGCCACGGCCTGGGTCTTGGACGGGTCGCCGGTGAAACGGCGCACGCGCCACTGGCCATCGGCTTCGCGCACCGAGTCGATGCCCACCACCACGCACTGCACGCCGAACGCCTCGGCCAGTTCGGTGATCAGCTCCGGGCGGCCCAGCGCGGGCGAGTTGATCGAGATCTTGTCGGCGCCGGCATGCAGCACGCGGCGCGCGGTTTCCACGTCACTGATGCCACCGGCCACGCAGAACGGGATGTCGATCAGCCGTGCGATGCGTTCGATCCATGCCACGTCCACGCTGCGGCCATCCGGGCTGGCGCCGATGTCATAGAACACCAGCTCATCGGCCCCCTGGTCGCGGTAGCGCAGCGCCAGTTCGGCGATATCGCCCATGTCCACGTGGTCGCGGAAGCGCACGCCCTTGACCACGCGGCCATCGCGTACGTCCAGGCAGGGAATGATGCGCCGGCTCAACATGCCAGTGCCTCGGCCAGGTCCATCCGCTGTTCCAGCAGGGCTTTGCCAAGTACGGCGCCACTGCAGCCGGCAGCGCGCGAAGCAGCCACGTCGGCCACGTCGCGGATGCCGCCGGAGGCCTGGATCGCCACGCCCGGCAGCAGCCCGGCCAGGTGGCGGTACAGGTCCAGATTGGGGCCGGCCAGCATGCCGTCGCGGGCGATGTCGGTGCACAGCAGGTGGCGCATGCCCGCCGCGGCATAGCGCTGGGCTAGCACGTCCAGGGTGATGCCGGCGTTTTCCGTCCAGCCGTGGATCGGCAACTGCCACTGGCCGTCGTCGTCCTGGCGGGCATCCAGCGCGATGGTGATGCGCTCGGGCCCGAACTCGGCCAGCCAGCCGATCACCGCATCCGGCTCGCGCACGGCCAGCGACCCGATTACCACCCGGCTGGCACCGGCCTGCAGGATGCGCTCGAGGTCCGCGCGACCGCGCACGCCGCCACCGGTCTGCACGTGCAGGCCGGCCTGCTGGCGGATCTGCGCCAGCAGTGGCGCGAGCGTATAGCCGCCGGCGCGGGCGGCATCCAGGTCGACCAGGTGCATCCACTGTGCACCCTGCCCGGCGAAGGCCTGCGCGCGCGGCAGCGGATCGTCGCCGTAGCGGGTTTCCTGGGCGTAGTCGCCTTGGCGCAGGCGCACCACGCGGCCTTCGCGGATATCAAGGGCGGGATAGACGATGAAGCTCATTCGGCGGTGTCCTGCAGGAAGTTGCGCAACAGCAAGGCGCCGGTGTCACCGGAGCGTTCGGGGTGGTACTGCGCACCGAAGTAGCGGCCATGTTCGACCACCGCACTGAACAGCCCGCCATGGTCGCAGGCGGCCACGGTGTGCGCGTTCAACGGGGCGGCATAGCTGTGCACGAAATAGGCGCTGGCGCGTTCGGGGATATCGCGCAGCAGCGGCGACCCGCGCAGCGGCAACAGGCGGTTCCAGCCCATGTGCGGCACGCGGATGCCGGTGGCCGGTACGAGCTTGCGCACGGTGCCGGGAATCAGCCCCAGCGTCTGCACGCCACCGCCTTCTTCGGAACGCTCGAACAGCAGCTGCATGCCCAGGCAGATGCCCAGCAGCGGCACCTCCAGCTGGCGCAGCGGCTCGAACAGGCCCTGCGCGTGCAGGCGCTGCATGGCCGGCACCGCCGCACCGACGCCGGGCAGGATCACCCGCCGCGCCTCGCGCAGTCCGTCGGCATCGCGCACCAGGCGGACCTGCGCGCCCAGCCGCTCCAGCGCGTAGCGCACCGAGCCGAGGTTGGCACCGCCGGCATCGATCAAGGCGACTTCGGTCACAGCGCCCCCTTGGTGCTGGGCAGCTCGGTGCCCTGCCGCGCCACGGCGGTGCGCAGCGCGCGCGCCAGCGCCTTGAAGCAGGCTTCCACCTTGTGGTGGTCGTTGTCACCGCGCACCTGCAGGTTGAGGTTCAACCCGGCCGCATCGCACAGCGAGCGGAAGAAATGCGGCACCAGTTCGGTGGGCAGGTCGCCGACGCGCTCGCGCTTGAACTCGCCATCGAACACGAAGTACGGACGGCCGCTGAAATCCAGCGCGGCGCTGGCCAGGGTCTCGTCCATCGGCAGGGTGAAACCGTAGCGGCCGATGCCGCGTTTGTCTCCCAGCGCTTCACGCAGCGCCTGGCCCAGCGCCAGCCCGGTGTCTTCGATGGTGTGGTGTTCGTCGATGTGCAGGTCACCCTCGGCCTGGATGCGCACGGAGATGCCGCCATGCTTGCCGATCTGTTCCAGCATGTGATCGAAGAACGGCAGGCCGGTGTGGATCCGCGGCTCGGCCTGGGCATCAAGGTCGAGTTCGACGCGGATGCGTGTTTCCTTGGTGTTGCGCTGTACCACTGCGGTGCGCGGCGCATCGGCCAACGCGTGGGCGATGGCCGGCCAGTCCCACTCGCCGCCGAATTCTTCGGTACGCAGCTGGAAGCCGCGGATGTTGAGGTTCTGCGCGAACTGGATGTCGGTCGGGCGGTCGCCCACCATCGCCGAACGCGCCCAGTCGATGCTGCGGTCCTGCAGGTAGGCGGTCATCAGCCCGATACCCGGCTTGCGCGTGGGCAGGTTCTCATGCGGCCAACTGGCGTCGATCAGCACGTCACGGAACTCGATGCCCTGGCTTTCGAACACGTGCATCATCAGCGCATGCGGCGCATCGAAGATCGCCTGCGGGTAGCTCTCGCTGCCCAGGCCGTCCTGGTTGCTGACGATGACGAATTGCCAGCCCGCGTCACGCAGCTTGATCAGCGCGGGAATGACGTCGCGCACGAAGCGCAGTTTTTCATACGCGTCGATCTGGTGGTCGGCGGGCTCTTCGATCAAGGTGCCGTCGCGGTCGATGAACAGGATGGGGGTCATGCAGCGGCCCTCCAGGCCGAGAGCGCGGCAAGCACGCGTTGGTTTTCGTCGGTGCTGCCGATGCTGATGCGCAGCGCATCGCCGAGTCGTGGTGCAGCGCGCTGGTCACGCACCACCACGCCGGCGGCCAGCAGCGCGTCGAACGCACCCTGCGCGTCGTCGAAGCGGACCAGCAGATAGTTGCCGGCCGAGGGATACACCTGGCGTACGCCGGACACGGCCGCCAGTGCGCTGGACAGCCGCGCCCGCTCCTGCACGACTTCGTCGATACGGGCGCGGGTGGCCGCCAGCGCGGCTGGCTGCAGTGCCGCCAGTGCCAGTTCGGCACACGGTTGCGGCACCGGATACGGCGCCTGGCAGCGGCGCAGCGCGGCGATGATTTCCGGCGCGGCGATCAGGCTGCCCACGCGCGCGGCGGCCAGCGCATGCGCCTTGGACAGCGTGCGCAGCACGGCAAGATTGGGGTGTGCGGCAAGCAGCGTCGTGGCCGAGGGCTGGCTGCTGTATTCGATGTAGGCCTCGTCCACCACCACGATGGCCTGGCCCAGCAGCGCCTGCGCGGTGCGGATGATGTCCGCGCTGCTGATCTCGCTGCCCGCCGGGTTGGAGGGCGAACACAGGAACACCAGCCGCGCGCCCTGGCCGCGTGCGGCGGCGATCACCGCGTCGATGTCGACCTGCAGGCCGTCGCGGCCCTCCACCAGCGGGACCTCCAGCAGCGGTGCGCCCTGCAGCCGCGCGCACACTGCGTACATGCCGAACACCGGCGGCGTGGCCAGCACCGCATCCACGCCGGGGCGGCAGAACGCGCGCACCAGCAGATCGATGGCTTCATCGCTGCCGCGCCCGACCAGCAGCTGCTGCGGGCCGACGTCGTACAGCCCCGCCAGCGCCTGCAGCAAGGCGGGCGGCTGCGGATCCGGGTAGCGCCGGCTGCTGCCACTGGCATCGGCCGGATTGGCCCATGCCGATTCGTTCGCGTTCAGCCACACATCGCCCTGCAGCGCCGTGCTGCGCGCCGAGCTGTAGCCGGCGAAGGACTGCAGGTCCGGTCGCAGCAGCGCCAGCACGTCCTGCACGCTCGCGCTCATGCCACCGCCTCCATGCGCAGCGCGACCGCACGTTCGTGCGCGTCCAGGCCTTCGGCGCTGGCCAGGATGCGCGCGCAACCGCCGATGGCGGCAATGCCCTCCGCGCTGGCGCTCTGCACGCTGATGGTGTTCTGGAAGCTGGCCACGCTGACCCCGCTCCAGGCCCGCGCCGCACCGGCGGTGGGCAGCACGTGGTTGGTGCCGCTGCAGTAGTCACCGAGCGCTTCGGGGGTGTAATCGCCGAGGAACACCGAGCCGGCCGCCTGCACCTGGCCCAGCCAGGCGCGCGGGTCGCGCAGCGCCAGGATCAGGTGTTCCGGCGCATAGCGGTTGCTGATATCGAACGCGTCCTGCAGGCGATCGACCTGGATCAGGCGCGACGCGCCCAGTGCCTGGCGTGCGATGGCTTGGCGCGGCAGCAGCGCCACCTGGCGCTCCACTTCGGCTTCCACCGCCTGCAACAGCGCGGCATCGTCGGTCAACAGCAGCACCTGCGAATCCGGGCCGTGTTCGGCCTGGGACAGCAGATCGGCGGCGATGAAGGCGGGGTTGGCGCCGGCATCGGCGATCACCAGCACCTCGGACGGACCGGCCGGCATGTCGATGGCCACGCTGCCGTCCTGCGCTACTTGTTGTTTGGCTTCGGTCACGAAGGCGTTGCCCGGGCCGAACAGCTTGTCGCAGGCCGGCACGCTGGCCGTGCCATAGGCCATCGCGGCGATCGCCTGCGCGCCACCCAGCTTGAAAACGCGCTGCACGCCGGTCAGGCGCGCGGCCACCAGGACAGCGGGGTCGGCACTGCCATCGGCGCGCGGCGGCGTGCACAGCACCACCTGCGGGCAGCCTGCCAACGCCGCTGGCACGCCCAGCATCAGTGCGGTGGAGGGCAGCGGCGCGCTGCCCGCCGGCACGTAGAGACCGACCCGGCCAATCGGCCGGATCATCCGCTCGCAGTGCACGCCCGGCGCGGTTTCCACCGCATAGCCCTGGCTCATGCCGGCTTCGTGGAAACGCCGGATGCGCGCAGCGGCGTCTTCCATCGCCGCGCGCAGGTCGGCGGCCACGGCCTGCTCGGCCGCCTCGAACTCGGCGGCGGTCACTTCGATGTCATCCAGCTGCACCCGATCAAAGCGTGCGGTGATCCCGCGCAGGGCCTCATCGCCGTCGGCACGTACCTGCGCGATCAGCGCGGCCACCGCTTCGCGGGTCTGCGCGGCGACGGCCTGCACGGGGCGCTGCAAGGCCTCGGCGCGGGCCAGTTCATTGAGTTCCGACCAGTTCAGACGATTCATGCCAGCGACCGCTCCACGCTCAATACCATCAGGCCCTGGGCGCCTGCGCGCTCCAGGTCTTCCAGCCGCTGCCAGGTCAAAGCGCCGTGGCACATGGTCTGCAGACGCAGGTGGCCGCCGTCGTCGGGCAGCTGCACCAGCGGGTCGGCATCGGGCAGCAGGCGGGTCAGTTCGGACACGCGGTCCAGGGCGGCGCGGAACATCAGCAGCTTGCTGTCGCGCACCTTGACCACGCCATCCAGCCGCCGCAGCAGCATCGCCATCAGGCCGGCGCGGGCGTCGTCGGGGGTTTTTACCGGGCCGGCCAGCACCGCTTCGCTTTCCAGCAGGGTTTCCACCGGCTTGAGCTGGTTGGCGGCCAGGGTGGCGCCGCTGGATACCAGATCGCAGATCAGCTCGGCGGTGCCCAGACGCGGCGCGATTTCCACCGACCCGGACAGCTCCACTACCTGCGCATCCACGCCGCGCGCGGCCAGCCAGTCGGCCAGGATCGCCGGGTAGCTGGTAGCGATGCGCTTGCCGGCCAGCTGATCAACGCCGGTCCATTGCCACTCTTCGGGCACCGCCAGCATCAACCGGCACTGCCCGAAATTCAGGCCACGCAGCGCCTGGTAGGCGTCCGGCAGGCCGATCCGGCGGCGGGCAGCGCCCTGCTCGTCCAGCTCGTTGCGGCCGACGATGCCGAAGTCGCAGACGCCATCGGCGATAAGCCCCGGGATGTCGTCGTCGCGGACCAGCAGCAGGTCAACCGGCAGTGATTCGCCGTAGCAGAACAGCTTGTCGCGGCTCTGCCGCCAGCTCAGCCCGCAGGCAGTGAGCAGGCTGCGCGCCGGCTCGGCCAGCCGCCCGTTCTTCTGGATGGCGATGCGCAGCCGGTCACGGGCCGGGGCGTTCTGGGTTGCACTCATGGGGGAGGCTCTCTTACTCGGATTCGGGGGGCGTAGGCGTGGCGGTGACAGCAATGGCGGCTGCGTAGCCGCCATGGCCATGCTCCAGCGAACGCGCCACGCGCCCGGTGGTGGTAACGCTGACGCCGGTCAGTTCATGGATTTCGCGATACGGCACGCCCTGCTGCAGCAGCGGCACCACCTTCCAGCGGTCCGACAGCGCCTCCAGCTCGGCCGGCGTGCACAGGTCGCGCAGGAAGGCGGTGACCTGTTCGGCGCTGGACAGCGCGGCGAAGGCCGCAGCCAGGCAGGCCAGATCGGCCTGGGCGTCTTTTTCTCGGGGTGCGGGACGGAGTTTCATCGTATCAATGTAATAGCGTGCTATTACATTAGCGCAAACAGGGGCGCGGGGTCAAACCGGCTTGCTGCCCGGACCGGGTTGGTTCAGGGGCGCGAACGAAAAACGCCCGCTGAGCGGGCGTTTGTCTGGGGTATCGGGTGATGAAGGGCGTAGCGAGCAACGGCGGTCGTAACCTACCGGCACCTTACCTCGGCGCGCAGGGCGCCGCTGCGCAGGCACTCGCCGAACAGGCTGCCCTGGCGGCTCGGGACGGACTGGATGGCCTCCAGCTCCCCTGCCCCGCCCGGGCACTTCTGCGCGGCCAACCCGCGCAGGTCACGCTGCAGCTGCTCCCGGTCGAGCACATGGCAGCGGTCGGCCGTCAGCCGGTACTGGCCCGGACCGATCCGCTGGCCATGCAGCGCAGGATCGGTGCGGCATGCGGTCAGCAGGAGCAGCAGCGTTGCCGCCGCTCCCAACCGCCTCACGGCATGACCTTGGCCTGCTCCAGTTCCACCTGCAGGGTGCTGGCCAGATCCTCGCGGGAGACCTCGAACTGCTGCTCGCGCAGCAGGTCCTTGACCGCCACCACGCCACGGGCCAGCTCATCCTCGCCCGCCAGCACCACGAAGCGGATCCCGGCCTTGGCCGCGTACTGGAACTGCTTGCCGATCTTCTTCGGCTCCATCTGAACTTCGGCGTTGATACCACCGACGCGCAGGCGGCGCGCGATGTCCAGCGACTGCGCCAGGCTGGCGTCGTCCATCAGCGCCACCAGCGCGTGCACGCTGCTGTCTTCGATCCCGGCGATCAGGCCGGCTTCGCGCAGCTGCCAGAACAGGCGGGTCAGACCGATGGAAATGCCCACGCCCGGCAGCTTGGACTTGCTGTAGTGGCTGGCCAGATCTTCGTAGCGGCCGCCGGAGCAGATCGAGCCGATCTGCGGGTGGTCGGTCAGCGTGGTTTCGTACACGGTGCCGGTGTAGTAATCCAGGCCGCGCGCGATGGAGAAATTCAGGCAGTACGCGGTTTCCGGCACGCCCAGCGCCTTGACCAGCTCCAGCACTTCGCGCAGTTCGGCCACGCCCACCTTGAGCGTCTCGCTGGCGGCCGGATCAGCCAACAGCGCGTCCAGCTGCGCCAACGCGTCGGCATGGCTGCTGGAGCGGACCGCGACGAAGGCAAGGATCCGCTCGACCTGCTCGGCCGGGATCTCAAAACCTTCGCCCACCAGCGTTTCGCGTACGTAGTCAGGGCCGCGCTTGTCCAGCTTGTCCACTTCGCGCAGTACCGCCAGCTGGCGCTCGCCTTCGGCCACGCCGAGGGTTTCGAAGAAACCACGCAGCAGCTTGCGGTTGTTCAGCTGCACCGCGAAATCGCCGATGCGCAGTTCCGAGCACACCGCATGGATCACCGCCAGTACTTCGGCGTCGTAACGGATGCTCAGTGCATCCTTGCCGATCACATCGATATCGCACTGGTAGAACTCGCGGAATCGGCCGCGCTGGGCGCGCTCGCCACGGTACACGCGCTGCATCTGGTAACGACGGAACGGGAAGGTAAGGTCGTGCTCGTGTTCGGCCACGTAGCGGGCCAGCGGCACGGTCAGGTCGAAGCGCAGCGCCAGTTCCGGCAGGGAGCTATCACCGGCCTGCGCAGCATTGGCCAGCGCACCGGTGGACTGCACGAAATACACCTGGCGCTCGGTCTCGCCGCCGGACTTGGTCAGCAGCACGTCGGACAGCTCGAACACCGGGGTTTCCACCGGCAGGAACCCGAACCGCTCGTAGTTGCGGCGGATGACGTCCAGCATGCGCTGGAACGCAATCTGCTCGCGCGGCAGCAGTTCCATGATGCCGGGCGGGGTACGGGGCTTGATCACGTGGGGCTCCTGCGAAAAACGGGGGAAGGACAAGGGCGGATAGTGTAGCGGTTGAGCCGCCTGCCGCGCCCACGCCAGGCCAACCGGGCCACATGGCGTATCATGAGCGCTTCCCTGCTGCGCGCCTCGTCCCCACGCCATGTCGCGTCCTGATCCCGCCCCCGCCGGCTGTACCACGCTGGACTGCACCCACTGTTCGGTGCGCCACCTGGCCGTGTGTTCGGCGCTGTCGCCCGAAGAAGGGCAGGCACTGGAAGCGGTGACCGTGTCCCAACAGGTCGCCATGGGCGCGACCCTGGCCCGTAGTGGTGAGCCGCGCCAGCATGTCTATACCTTGACCCACGGCGCATTGCGACTGGTGCGCACGCTGTCCGACGGCCGCCGCCAGATCACCGGCTTCGTGCTGCCCGGCGATTACCTGGGCCTGAGCAGCAGCGACCTCCATCGCCACGACGTGGAAGCCATCGCCGACAGCCGGGTCTGCCGGGTATCGGTGGCGCACATGCGCGAGCTGCGCAGCCGCTATCCGCATCTGGAACGGAAGCTGCTGCAGCGCGCCTGCCAGGCGCTGGATGATGCGCAGGATGCCGCACTGTCATTGGCCCGCCTGCAACCCACCGAAAAGGTGGCCGACTTCCTGCTGCGGCTGGCCGAGCGCGAGGCACGGCTGGGCGGTGATCCGCTGCGGGTCACCCTGCCGATGGGCCGCGGCGACATCGCCGACCATCTCGGGTTGACCATGGAAACGGTCAGCCGCACCTTCACCCGCTTGCGCCAGCAGGCGTTGATCGCCCTGCCCCATCTCAACGTGGTGGAGCTGCTGGACGAACCGGCGCTGCGGACGCTGGCGAGCGGGTAAGGCGCTCCACGCGGGCAGCCGGACAGCTGGCGTGCAGCCGGACACAGGCCGCGCTGCGCGCTCGCCGACCATGGGTCGGCGCTACCGCACCACGCTCGACACAGGCCGCGCTGCGCGCTCGCCGACCATGGGTCGGCGCTACCGCACCACGCTCGACGTGCCTGCGCCACGCCCTGGTAGCGCCGAGCCATGCTCGGCGGCCTCTCGTCAGGGCATCGGGACGCCGGCCTGCAGCACCGCACGGAATGCCGCGTAGTCGGCCGCCAGCGGCTCGGCATGTGCCGGCCTGCGCAGCAGCGCATCCAGCGCCGGCGGCACTGCCAGCGCCTGGCCGATCAACGGTTCCACCACTGATTCGAACTTGGCCGGGTGCGCGGTCGCCACCACCGCCCAGTCCCCCTTGGCTCCCCTGGCGCGCAGCGTGTTGAGCACGGTGACCGCAGTGGCGGTGTGCGGGCAGAACACTTCGCCACTCCCGGCATGCGCGCTGGCGATGGTCGCGCGGATCGCCACGTCATCCACTGCCTCTGCGGTGAAGGCCTGGCGCAGCGCCGCGTCATCGCCATTGAACAGCCAGTGCAGCCGTTCGAAGTTGCTCGGCGCGCCGACATCCATGGCGTTGGCAGTGGTGGCCACGCTGTGTGCGGGCTGGTAGTCAGCGCCGGCGAAGTAGCGCGGCAGCACATCGTTGGCATTGGTTGCCAGCGCGATGCGCCCGATCGGCAGGCCGATCGCCCGGGCCAGGATCGCGGCCATCGCATTGCCCAGGTTGCCGGTCGGGATCACCAGGTTCAGCGCTGCCCTGCCCGCCTGCTGATGCTGGAGCGCGGCGTGGGCGTAGTAACTCATCTGCGGCAGCAACCGGCCCAGGCTGATGCTGTTGGCCGAGCTGAGCGGCACGATGGCCTGCAGTTCGCCATCGCCGAGCGCCCGCTTGACCAGCGCCTGGCAGTCATCGAACGAACCGGCAACGCGGAAGGCCTGGATGTTGTCGCCGAAACAGCCCAGCTGGTGCGCCTGCCGCGGCGACACCCGGCCATCGGGATACAGCACCACCACACGCAGACCCGGCTGGCCGTGGAAGGCCGCCGCCACCGCCGCACCGGTATCACCGGAGGTGGCTACCACGATCGTCAGCGGCTTCGACTCGCCATTGCGCAGGCGTGCCAGGGTGGCGGCGAGGAAGCGCGCACCGACATCCTTGAAGGCCGCCGTGGGCCCATGGAACAGCTCCAGCACATGGTCGCCCCGGCGCGGCAGCGGGCGCAGCGGTACCGGGAAATCAAAGGCTTCGGTGCAGATCGCCGGCAGCGCGTCGGCCAGCGGATCGCCTTCGAAGAACGGTGCCAGCACCTGCGCGGCGGTCTGCGCCAGGCTCGGCGTGGCCACCCATTCGCGCGGCGCGGGCAGCCGTTCGGGCACGTACAGGCCGCCATCCGGAGCCAGCCCGGCGGCGATCGCCGCACTCAGCGAAACGGCAGGGGACTGGCCGCGGGTAGAGACAAAGCGCATCGAACGATCCTGTAAGGAAGAAGAGTTCACAGCAGCACCGCCGCCGGCGCTGCCAGCGAAGACACCCATGCCTGGCTGTCGAAGCCGGCCGCAGAGAAGGCCGCCTGCACCGGCGCGGCAGCGGCTTCGGCACTGGCCTGGTCTTCGAACCAGGCGAACACACTGGGGCCGGCGCCGGAAATGCTGGCACCCATCGCACCGGCCGCCAGCGCGGCATCACGCGCGGCATCAAAGCCGATGATCAACGGCGCGCGGCGCGGCTCGACCAGCACGTCACGCAGGCCGGCACGTACCAGCGCGGCATCGCCCTGGTGGCAGCCGGCCAGCACCAGCGCCAGGTTGGCGCTCTGCGCCACGAAATCGCCCAACGCATAGCTGCCCTGCAACGCGGCGCGTGCGCGGCGCGTTTCCAGCACCGCATCCGGGTGCACCAGCAGGCTGTGCCAGCGCGCCGGCACCGGGATCGGCACCAGCCGGTCGGCGGTGCTGAGCACCAGCCCACCCAGCAGCATCGGGCCGAGGTTGTCACCATGGCGGCCGCCGCTGGCTACCAGTTCGCCTTCCAGCGCGAAGCGATACAGCGCGTGGCGGTCCAGCGGGTTGTCCAGCAGTGCGTTGGCGGCCACCAGCGCGGCCACGCACGAGGCCGCCGAGCCGCCCATGCCCGATCCCAGCGGAATGCCCTTGTCGATCTCCACGGCGAAGCCGAACGGCAGCTCCAGCGCTTGTTGCAGCGCCAGCAGCGATGCACCGGCAGTGTTCAACGCAGCCTCCCGTGGCAACGGCACGTCGGCCCCGTGGATGGCCTCGATGCGCACCTCGCGCTCGGCGATGCGGCGCACCGTCACCGTGTCACCGACACCGGCGATGGCATGGCCAAGGATGTCGAAGCCTACCCCGACATTGCCCACCGAGGCCGGTGCGAATGCACGTGCGATCACAGGCGCGCTCCCTCGCCCGCGGCCACCCGCAGCAGATCGGCGAACACGCCGGCCGCGGTGACTTCAGGACCCGCGCCCGGCCCTTGCACGACCAGCGGGTTGTCGCAGTAACGCCGGGTGCGGAACTGCACCACGTTGTCGGTCAGTTTCAGGTTGGCGAAGGCATGGTCCACCGGCACTTCCACCAGCCCGACCGATGCGCCCTGCGCTGACAGCGCGGCGACGTAACGCAGCACGGCGCCGCGTGCGCGCGCCTGCTGCAGGCGTTGCAGCAGCGCCTCATCGTTATCGCCCAGGCGCTGCATGAAATCGTCCACGCTGCCGGTACGCAGCGCCTCGGGGACCAGGCTTTCCACCTGCACCTGCTCCAGGCTCAGCTCGCGTCCGGCTTCGCGCGCCAGGATCACCAGCTTGCGGGCCACGTCGATGCCGGACAGGTCATCGCGCGGGTCCGGTTCGGTATAGCCCATGCCCCGTGCCTGCTCTACCAATGCGGAGAACGGCTGGCTGCCGTCGAAGCGGTTGAACAGCCACGCCAGGGTGCCGGAGAAGATGCCTTCGATGGACAGCACTTCATCGCCGGTATCGACCAGGTCGCGCAGCGTGGTGATCACCGGCAGGCCGGCGCCGACGGTGGCCTCGTAACGGAAGCACGCCCCGCTGGCCGCCGCCGCAGCGCGGATCGATTGGTAACGCGCCAGCGGCCCGGAGCCGGCCTGTTTGTTCGGCGTCACCACATGGATGCCCGCCGCCAGCCAGCCTTCGTAGCGCCCGGCGACCTCGGCACTGCCGCTGCAGTCGATGACCACCGCATGTGGCAGGTGCGCTGACAACAGGTGCGCGGTGAACGCGTCCAGGTCGCTGGCGCCGGGTGCGTCTGCCAGCGCGGCACGCCACGGCCCCTGCAACGCACGCGGGGCCAGGTGCATGCCGCGTCGGGACGCCACCGCGCGCAGCCGCAGGTCGATGTTGGCCTTGCCCAGCAGCTGCGGCTGCGCGGCCTGCAGCTGGTCCAGCAATGCCGCGCCGACATTGCCCGGCCCGATCACCCCGACCGCGAAGGTCTGCGGCGACAGCCAGAATCCGGCATGTGCCGCGCGCAGCGCACGGGTGGCATCGCCGCTGTCCACCGCCACTGAAATATTGCGCTCGGACGAACCCTGCGCGATGGCCAGGATGTTGACCTGCGCCCTGCCCAGCGATTCGAACAGGCGCGCCGCCACGCCGGGCTGGCCGGCCATGCCGTCGCCTACCGCCGCCAGCACGCTGACCCCGCCACGCAGCTGCACGCGCTGCACCTGGCCGACCGCCAGCTCATGCGCGAAGGCCTGCAGCAACGCGTCACGACCGCGTTCGGATTCGTTGCCGCGGACCACGCAGCAGATGGAGTGTTCGGACGAGCCCTGCGAGATCATCACCACCGACACATGCGCCTGGCGCAGTGCGGAGAACACCCGCTCGGCCGTGCCCGGCACGCCGATCAGGCCGGTGCCTTCCAGGTTCAGCACGGCCAGTTCCGCGCTCAGGGTCAGGCCCTTGATCGGTCCACGCACCGAGCGCTCCGCGCTGATGCGGGTACCGGGATGCTCGGGTTGGAAGGTATTGCGGATCAGGATCGGCAGGCCGCGCTGGATGGCCGGGGACATGGTCTGCGGATGCACCACCTTGGCGCCGAAATAGGCCAGTTCGCAGGCCTCGTCGTAGCTCAGCGCCTCGAGCTGCACCGCTTCGGGCACCAGCCGCGGATCAGCCGACAGCACACCATCGACGTCGGTCCAGATCTGCAGCTCATCGGCATTGAACAGCGCCGCGAAGATCGCCCCGGAGTAATCACTGCCGTTGCGGCCGAGGGTGGTGATGCGGTCCTGGCGGTCGCGTGCGATGAAGCCGGTGGCCACGACGCGCTGCTGCACGTTCGCCTGTCGCCACGCGTGGAGGCGCTGTGCGCTGGTTTCCCAATCGACGTTGACGCCCAGCTCGCCGTGCTCGACCACCAGCACCTCGCGCGCATCCAGCACCGCGCACGGCTCGCCGCTGGCCAGGAAATGCTGGCCCAGAAGGTGCGCCGAACAGACTTCACCCAAGCCCTGCACGCGATCGAGCACTTCCTCGGGCAGGCCACCGATCACCGCCAGCGCGGCCAGCAGTTCGGCGAGCTCATCGAAACGGGCATCGAGCCATTCCACGCTGGCGCCGGCGTGTTCGCCAAGCAGCGACGCCGCCGCGCCGCGATGGCGGGCGCGCAGGTCATGCCAGTGTTCGCGCCATTGCGCGTCACCGGCCGCGGCCAACCGCGCCAGCGCGATCAGCGCATCGGTCACGCCTTTCATGGCCGACACCACGGTGACCTGCAGCGCTTCCGGACGCGCCTGCAGCAGTCGCGCGACGTGGCGGTAGCAGTCGGCATCGGCGACGGAGGTGCCGCCGAACTTGTGCACCACCACGCGCGGTTGCGCGGCGGAACGTAGCGGAGCGGAATCGGCGGACGGTGCAGCAGCGGCAATGGACATGGTGACCTCGGTGGGAGGCCCCGCATCGCGCCAGTGGAAGGTTTCCCCGCCACCTGGTTCGGTGCGGGGCCGTGGTTTTCGTGAGTTACGCGAAGACGACGGACCGCACCCTGCGGGTGGTGGTGGTAATGGTGGTAATGGTGGTGGTGCCGGCCGTCGAACGCGCACGGCTGCCTGCCGCAGAAGCGGCAAGGAGCGGAGCGAAGGGGGCGGCGGCAAGGACCATGACGCTAGAAAACACCGCAGGGCAAGCCGCTGTCAAGTGTTGCAGTGCAAAAACCGCACCCCCTGATCAGCGGCCAACGTCGTCGAAAAAGGTTGCATCGGAGACCATGCAGGCTCCGCCGGCCTTCATCCGGCATGTTCGGCGATAGCCGGCGGTGCGCGGTGTGCGTGCGCGCACCACAACACGCCTGCCACCAGGCAACCGATCGCCATTGTTTCCAGCAGGGTCGGCCAGCGGCGTTGCCAGGCAAAGCCGTACAGCAGCGCGAACAGGGTCTCGAACACGATCATCTGTCCGGTCAGGGTCAGCGGCAGCAGGCGGCTGGCGCGGTTCCAGCAGGCATTGCCGAGCAGCGAGGCGATCACCGCCACGCCGGCGCTGACTGCCCAGAACAACCCCCATTGGCTGGGCGCGTGCACCGCACTGTTGAACACGAACGCCGAGGGCACCAGCAGCAGCGCCAGCGCACCGGTGACCACGCCGGTGAGCAGCGACCAATCGTGCGCGGAAAGATCCGGGCGCCGGGCCAGCCAGCGGCTGTTGCCCACCGAATAGGCCGCCCAGGAGAGCAGCGCCCCGAACGCACACAGCAACCCGAGCACGCGCTGCCGCCAAGGCGTCTGCACATGTTCGGACACCACCGCTTCGTAGCCCACCAGCGCCACGCCCAGCAGGCACAGCAGCAGCGCCGGCGCCAGCTGGCGCAGCTGCACCGCGCCCTCTTCGCGCACCGCGACCAGGGTCACCACCACCGGAATCAGGCCGACGATCAGCGAAGCGGCGGCACCGCCGGCCCACTGCACCGCCGTGGCCAGCAGCAGGAAATACACCAGGTTACCCGCCAGGCTGAGCCACACCAGTCCGCGCCATTCGGCCATGCCGAGCTGCGGTGCCAGCCGCTTCCAGCGCGGCGCCAGCAGCAACAGCGCCACCAGCCCGTAGATGAGGTAGCGGCCGGCCGAAAGCTGCAGGGCATCAAACGCCAGCAGCACCGCAGGCGCCAGGAACACCACACCCCACAGCGCACCGGCCATCACGCCGTTGCCGATCCCCACGCCCATCGAACGATTCATCGCACACACCTGCAGCAGACAGGCGCGAAGTCTAGTGCGCCCCGGCCACGCGCGTCTTGACCCGGCCTACGGTGACTGCCGCCGCCACATCGACGGGGTGCGTCCGGTTTCGCGGCGCAACGCACGGGTCAGCGCGCTCTGTTCGGAGTAACCCGCCCGCTGCGCGACCGTGCTGATCGGCAGCGGGGTGCTGCGCAGCAGATGACGGGCCCAGCGCAGCCGCAATGCACTCAACCAGGCCTGCGGCGGCAGCCCCAGCTCGCGGACGAAGCGGGCATGCAGGTGGCTGCTGCTGAGGCCTGCCAGCCGGGCCATGCGCTCCACCGGCCAGGCGTCGCCGGGGGCGGCCTGCATGCGCGCGCACAGGGCCTGCAGGCGTGCACCGCTGCCATCGGGCGCGAACGCCTGCAGCAGCAGCGGCAGCAACTGCTCGCCGCCGCTTGTGGCTGGCAACGCCTGCAGGGAGGCGCGCAACACCCGTGGCAGCGACAGCCAGCGCTGTCCGCGCAGGTGCTCGAGGGTGTGATCGTCGAACCAGGCGGCATCGCAGTCGATGATCAGGTGCTGGTTGCGGCCCTGTCCGACCTGGTCATGGTGCTCGCCGGGTGCCACGAACACGCCCTGCAGCGCATCCAGCCGCGCAGCGTGGCCGTCGAGCTCGAACTCCAGCTCACCCTGCAGCGGCAGTACCCACTGCGCATAAGCGTGGCGATCGCCGCCCTGGGTGTCACCGTAACTGCGGACATGGAAGCGCGGCGCGTGCATGGCAGGAGTCTGCCGCCGCGGCGACGGACGCGCAATGCCGGCCGGGTCAGGCCCGGCGCGGCAGCCGGGCTTCGAATACCACGTCCTGCGCTTCGTTGCGGGCCTGCAGCTGGCCGCCGTGCGCACGCACGAACTGGTCGGCGATGAACAGGCCCAGGCCGAGTCCCTTGCTGGCGTGGAAGCTGGCCTTGAACGGTTCAAACAGGCGCGGCAGCAGGCTTTCACCGATCTGCCCGCGGTTACGCACGCGCAGCACCACCTGGGCCGGGTCCTCGCCATCCACATGCACCTGGATGGGGGCCTGCCCGCCATGCAGCAGCGCATTGCCGATCAGGTTGGAGGCCACCTGGGCCAGCCGGTCCGGGTCGCCCTGCATGCGCGCATCGCCCACCGCGACGACTTCGATTGCCGCCGTCGCGTTGCCCTGCTCCACTTCCTGCACCACCGCATCGATCACGGTGGCCGCATTGCACGGGGTGCGCTCCAGGCGCAGCCCGCCGGAGCGGATGCGCGAGAAGTCGAGCAGCTGGTCGACCATGCGCGCCATGCGCAGCGTGCTGGTCTCCAGGTGTCGCAGGGTCTGCTGCGCGCTGGCATCGGCCGGGATGTCCAGTGACAGTTTGTCCGCGCACAGCAGGATCGCCGAAAGCGGCGTGCGCAGGTCGTGGGTGAGCACGGCCATCATGGTTTCGTTGAGCGTCAGCGCGCGCTCCAGCGCTTCGTTGCGCGACTTCAACAGGCGCTTCTGCTGGTAGAGCTCGATGAACACGCCGAGCTTGCCGAGGATGATCTGTGGCTCGATCGGCTTGTGCAGGAAATCCACCGCACCGCTTTCATAACCCTTGAAGGCACGCACCGGATCCTGCGGCGAGGCGGTCAGGAAGATGATCGGCACGTCGCGGCTGCGTGCCGAACCGCGCATCAGTTCGGCCAGGGCGAAGCCATCCATCTCCGGCATCTGCACGTCCAGCAGGGCCAGCGCGACTTCGTGTTCCAGCAGCAGTTCCAGCGCCTCGTTGCCGGAGGCAGCGCAGAGGATGCGCAGGCCATCACGACGCAGCAGCGCTTCCATCGCCACCAGGTTCTGCGGCACGTCATCAACGATCAGTATGTTGACCGGCGCCGCGTCTTCCACCGGCGCGGGAGCAAGCAGGTTCATTTCAATTCCTTCAGGCATTCGCATAGTTCATCCAGCGTGAGCACCGCATCGGCGCCGGCACGCTGCAGGGCCGAGGCAGGCATCATCGACGCCTCGGCATCTTCAGGGCATTGCAGCCAGGCCTTGCCACCGGCCTGGCGCACGGCAGCCACGCCTTCGCTGCCATCGCTGCTGGCCCCGGTCAGCAGGATCGCCAGGACATCGGCACCAAACACCGCCGCGGCCGATTCGAACAACGGGTCGATGGCCGGGCGCGAGAACAACACAGCCTCATCCAGCGACAGCGCGATGGAGGCTTCGTCTTCCACCAGCATGTGGTAATCCGGCGGGGCGAAGGTCACCGTGCCCACCTCCAGCGGCTGCTTGTCCTCGGCCTCGCGCACCCGCAGCGCCGAACCCGGATCGAGCAGTTCGGCGATCCGGCTGGGGCGGTCACGCGGTATGTGCAGCACCACCAGCGCCGGGCACGGCAACGCCGCCGGCAACGCGCCCAGCACGCGCTGCAGCGCCGAAACGCCGCCTGCCGAAGCACCGATCACCAACACGCGCGGGACCGGACCGTCCATCAGGCCGCCTTCCGGTACAGGCGCTGTTCGCGCGCAGCGGCTTCAAAGGCATTGCCGTGCTCGCCGAACTGCAGCGATTCCTTGCTGCCCAGGCCAAGGAAGCCGCGATGGACCAGGGCTTCGCGGAACAGGCCGACGGCGCGGTCCTGCAGCGGCCGGTTGAAGTAGATCAGCACGTTGCGGCAGGACACCAGGTGCACTTCGGAGAACACCGTATCGGTGGCCAGGCTGTGGTCGGCGAACACCACGTTGCGACGCAGGCGACGATCGAACACCGCACCGTCGTAGCCGGTGGTGTAGTAGTCCGACAGCGACCCCTGGCCGCCGGCCTGTAGGTAGTTGCGGCTGAACTGGGCGATGCGGTCGATGCCATAGGTGCCCGATTCAGCTGCGGCCAGCGCGGCCGGATTGATGTCGGTGGCGTAGATGATGCTGCGGTCCAGCAGCCCCTCTTCCTGCAGCAGGATCGCCAGCGACCAGACTTCCTCGCCGGTGCTGCAGCCGGCCACCCACAGCTTGATCGACGGATAGGTCTTCAGCACCGGCACGGCATGCTCGCGCAGCGCCAGGAAGTAGGCCGGGTCACGGAACATCTCCGACACCTGCACGGTGAAGAACTGCATCGCCTGGGTGAACAGCTCCGGCTCATGCAGCAGCCGGTGCTGCAGATCCGACAGGCGCGCACATTCGTAACGCTGCATCGCCTGGTGCATCCGACGCCGCAGCGAGGACACCGCATAGTTGCGGAAATCGTAGTGGTAGCGCTGGTAGATCGCCTCCACCAGCACCTTCAGTTCCAGGTCGAACAGCTCCTGCTCGTTCATTGCCGCGAGCACCACACCCGGCACAGCGACACCAGCTTGTCGACGTCGATGGGCTTGGCGATGTAGTCGTTGGCACCGGCCTGCAGGCAGCGCTCGCGGTCGTCGGGCATGGCCTTGGCGGTCAGCGCGATGATCGGCAGGTCCTTGTGCTGGCGCTGGCTGCGGATCTCGCGCATCGCGGTCAGGCCATCCATCTCCGGCATCATGATGTCCATCAGCACCAGGTCCACTTCCATGCTGGCCAGGCGATCAACGGCTTCGCGACCGTTGCGGGCGATCTCCAGCTTCACCCCCAGCGGCTCGAGCACGCTGGACAGGGCGAAGATGTTGCGCACATCGTCTTCGGCCAGCAGCACGGTGCGCCCATCCAGCACCGAATCGCGGCGACGCGCTTCGCGCAGCAGGCGCTGCTGGTCGCTGGGCAGGTTGGCTTCCACGCTGTGCAGGAACAGGGTGACTTCATCGAGCAGGCGCTCTGGCGAGCGTGCGCCCTTGATGATGATGCTCTTGGAATACCGGCGCAGGCGCTGTTCTTCTTCGCGGCCCAGCGCGCGGCCGGTGTAGACGATCACCGGCGGGAAGCTGACATCCTCGCTGCCGGCCATGAATTCCAGCAGGTCGTAACCGCTGCCATCGGGCAACGCCAGGTCGGTCACCATGCAGTCGAAGGTCGCGCTGCTGAGCTGCTGCACGGCTTCGGCGAGGGTGCCGACGGCGGTGATTTCCAGCTGTTCCCGGCCCAGCAGCAGTTCCAGGTTGCCGCGCAGTTCGGTGTCATCTTCGACGATCAGCAGGCGGCGCACGTCGCGCTGGCTGGTCTTTTCCAGGTGCTGGATCGCCTCGACCAGTCGCTCCCGCGTGGCCGGCTTGATCACGTAACCGATGGCACCCAGTTCCATCGCCAGCTGGCTGCGCTCCATGCCCGATACCACGTGCACGGGGATGTGGCGGGTCAGCGGGTCACGCTTCAGGCGTTCGAGCACGCTCAGGCCGGACACGTCGGGCAGCCCGATGTCCAGCAGCACGCCACTGGGGCGCAGCTCGCGCGCCAGCGACAAGGCTTCCTCGGCGGTGGTGGCCACCACGCAGTCGAAATCGAGTTCGCGTGCCAGCGTGACCAGCGCTTCGGCGAAGGCGGCGTCATCTTCCACTGCCAGGATCAGGCGCTCACTACGCTGGGCGCTGGCGCCGTGGGCCACGGCCGTCTTCCAGGCGCCCAACGACGGCGAAACCGCTTCGCTGCGCACCGCCGGCGAGCCGGCACTGGACCCTGCGCGCGCCGGTGAAGGTGGCGGTGCCGAGGCGACCATCGGCTGAGGCGCATGCGCGCTGCCCAGCGTGGCCGGCGCGTCGGGCTGTTCCGGCGCCCCGCTCAAGGGCAGTTCCACGATGAAGGTGCTGCCGCGGCCCGGCTCGCTTTCCACGCGGATGTCACCGCCCATCCGGGTGGCCAGGTCACGCGAAATCGACAGCCCCAGGCCGGTGCCACCGTAGCGGCGGCGGGTGCTGCCATCTGCCTGGCGGAAGGCCTCGAAGATGGCGTCCAGCTGTTCGGCGGCAATGCCGATGCCGCTGTCGCGCACCACGAAACGCACGCGGTCGCGGCCGGCGGCCTGCACCTGCAGGCTGACCGTGCCGTGTTCGGTGAACTTCACGGCGTTGGCCAGCAGGTTCTTCAGGATCTGCTGCAGGCGCTGACTGTCGGCGGTGAACTGGCTGGGCGCGCCGGTGTCGGCGACGATCTCCAGCGCCAGGCCCTTCTCCCGCGCCAGCGGCTCGAAGGTCTCGCGCAGGCGCTGCAGGGCGCCTTCGACGACGACGATCTCATCGGCCAGTTCCACATGACCGGCCTCGATGCGGGCCAGATCCAGGATGTCATTGATCAGCGCCAGCAGGTCGTTGTTGGACGACAGGATGGCCTGCGCGTACTTGACCTGCTCGTCGCTGAGCGTGCCATCGCGATTGTCCGACAGCAGCTTGGCCAGGATCAGCGAGCTGTTGAGCGGGGTGCGCAGCTCGTGCGACATGTTGGCCAGGAATTCGGACTTGTAGCGCGAAGCGGCCGACAGCTCATTGGAATTGCGCACCAGCTGCGCCTGCGCCACCAGCAGCGCCTGCTTCTGGCCTTCCAGCTCATGCGTGCGCTCTTCCAGCTGCACGTTGGTCTGCTCCATCTCGGCCTGCTGCTGCTCCAGGTTGGTCTGCGAATGCAGCAGGCTGCGGCTCTGTTCTTCCAGTTCTTCGTTGGCCACCCGCAGCTCTTCCTGCTGGGCCTGCAGCTCTTCGCTCTGGCGCTGGGATTCTTCCAGCAGTTCGGCCAGCCGCGCGCGCAACACGGCCGCGCGCAGCGCGATGCCGATGGTGTCGGCGCAGCGCTGCAGCAGCTCACGGTCCAGCTGCGGCGCACGGCCCGCGCGGATGCGGCCCAGTTCCACCACGCCCACGATCTGGTCATCACTGAAGATCGGCGCCAGCACGCGTTCGCGCAACGAGGTGCTGCCCAGGCTGCTGCTGATCTGCAGCACGCTGCCTTCGCCTTCCTGCAGATGACGCACCTTGCCTTCCCGGATCACCTCGCCCAGCTGCCCTTCGTTCAGGCCCAGCGACTGCGGGACGGTGGCCGGCAACGCAACGCCGCCGGTCAGCAACAGCTGATGGTTCTCGATGCGGTACATCACCGCGGTCTGCGCTTTCAGCTGCTCGGCCAGGGTGGTCATCGCCGCCTCGGCGATCTTTTCCGGCCCCAGGTCGCCGCGCAGGCTCATCGCCACGACGTTTTCACTCTCCTGCAGCCACAGCGCCTCGGCCGCCTCACGGCGCGCCTGGATTGCGCGGTTGACGATCAATCCGATCATCAGGAAGGCGAATCCGCCAATGCTGCGGTTGACGTATGAAAAAGCTGAATTGGTACTCGCAGGCGCAATGTTGTAGCCCACCGCCAGGAACACACAGGCGGCCACGGCGACCACCAGCGGCAGCCCGGCATGGCGCTGGAACACCGTCACGCCAATCGCCAGGAAGTACGCCAGCCAGACCGCATACCCAAGCGGGACAACCAGTTCAAGCGCAGCGGTTGCCGCCAGCAGGGCGGCCGACAGGCCCCATATCCAGGGGTCGCGCGTACTTGAAGCTGACGTCATGGGTGGAGATCTCGGCACAAAGAAGTGCGATGTTAACTGAATGCCCGTCGTTTCCGGCACGACTTTCGGCACGTGACCGCGTACACAATTCCTTCACACTGTCGCTTCTAGCGTCACCGGCCTCAGGGGTTTCAGCGCAGTCCCGTGGTAAACGCCGTCTCCAAGCTCACCGCTCAGACAGATACGTCCAGACAGTTGACGCTCCTCATCGAGAGCGTCACTGACCATGCCCTGTACCTGATGGATCCGGACGGCGTGGTGTGCACCTGGAATCCTGGCGCGCAGCGGATCAAGGGCTACAGCGCCGAGGAAGTGATCGGCACCCATTTCAGCCGTTTCCACTGCCCCGACGACCGCGATGCCGGCGAGCCCGAGCGCTCGCTTGCCATCGCCGCCAGCGAAGGCCGCTATGCCGGTGAGGGCTGGCGCGTGCGCAGTGACGGCAGCCGTTTCCGCGCCAGCGTGGTCATCGAACCGGTGTATGAAGCCGAGCACCTCGTCGGCTTCGTCAAGGTGACCCGCGATATCACCGAAAGCTACCAGGCGCAGGTGCTGCTGCGTGATGCGCAGCGGGCGCTCGCCAGCACCCAGCAGTTCGAAAAAGTGAGCCAGCTCAGCCGCGGGCTGGCGCACGAGTTCAACAACCTGCTGACCACCATACACAATGCGCTGGACCTGATCGCCCTGCGTTGCGCTTCAGATGAAACCACCGAACGCCTGATCGGCAATGCGCAGGCCGCGGCCGACCGTGGCGCGCTGCTGACCCGGCAGCTGCTTGCCTTCGGTGCTGGCCAGACACTGGTACGCGAACGCGTCACCACCGCGAACTGGCTGCAACCGGCGATGGCCGCGCTCCAGCAGCGCTGCCTGGCCCATCATTCGCTCAGCCTGCAGCTGCGCAGCGACCTGCCGGACGTGCTGCTGGATCCCGGGCAACTGGAGGCGGCGCTGTCCAACCTGGTCGGCAATGCCTGCGATGCCATGCCCAATGGCGGCCGGATCTGTATCATTGGCGACATCGAGCGTCGCCTGGACCCCCAGGCCGACACGCCCACGTACCGGAATTTCGTCGCCATCCGCGTGCAGGATGAAGGCCACGGCATGGCGCCAGACGTCGCCGCCCGGGCCAGCGAGCCATTTTTCACGACCAAGGACATCGGCAAGGGCAGCGGTCTGGGCCTGAGCCAGGTGTTCGGTTTCATCACCCAATGCGGCGGTTTCGTCGATGTGTCCAGCACCGAAGGTGGTGGCACGACGGTCAGCCTGCTGCTGCCTGCCCTGGAGGTTCCCGCCAATGACTGATTCCATCCGCGTACTCATGGTCGAAGACCAGGAAGACCTGCGCGACATGATCGGCCTGGCCCTGCAGGACCTGGGCATCAACGTCGATACCACCGCCGATGGCCACGAAGCGCTGGCGATGATGGCTGGCGAGCATCAATACGATGTGGTGTTCAGCGATGTCAGCATGCCCAACGGGATGTCCGGGATCGAGCTCAGTGAACACGTTGCCCGTACCCAGCCAGGCGCACGGATGATCCTGTCTTCCGGCTATGCGCGTTCGCAGCTGCCGCCGTTGCCGGGGCACGTGGAATTCCTGCCCAAGCCGTATCGGCTGCGGCAGCTGGTGGAGCTGCTGACCGCACGTTGAGCGGCCGCTCCCTTTCAATGGGCTGCGCTCAGGTCCAGCCAGCCCGACCACACCAGCTGGATGCCGATGCACAACAGCACGAAGGCAACCAGTTGCTGCATCACCACCGCGCCTGAGGGCCCCAGGCGGGTGACCACCACGATCGAATTGCGCAAGATCAGGTAGATCACCACTGCCACCATCAGTGCGCCGCCGACCGCGACGATCGCGCCGGAAAGAAAGTGCAGCGGATTCATCGATTCCCCGTGCGCGCCCAAGGTGATGCAGGCGGAAATCACACCCGGGCCAGTGGTCAGCGGGAACGTCAGCGGATAGAAACTGCGCTGCATCAACTGATTGTCGGCAATACCCGCCGCCTCGGTCTCCTGCACCGTCGGTGAGGTATCCGGGCGCGGCGCCAGCATGCGCCAGGCACTGGCCGCCACCAGCAGACCGCCACCGAAACGCACCACCGCCAGCGAAATGCCGAAGATGGTCAGCACGTAGGTGCCGACCAGCATCGAGGCAATGATCACCCACGCCACGTTCATCCCGATCTGGCGCGCCAGCACGCGCGCCAGGGTGTGCTTGTTGCCAACGGTGGAGACGAATATCGAGGCGATGCTCAGCGGATTGATGATCGGCAGAAGGGTTACCGGGACAAGCGCCATTTCTTTCAACAGCGCGATCATGTATTCCATGGCGAAACTCCATGCCAACGGGGTGTCAGATGTCGCGGCGCCAGCGTGCAGCCTTCGACGCACCCAGCCCATCAGACGCGACTGAGTTTCCAGGCGGCGGAACGTGCCTTTACTACCCACTCCGGCATGGCGCTGATCGTTGATAGCGTCGACACCCGAGCGCCAAGCAAGCCGAACCCAATCGTATGAACGGTTAAGGATGCGGCGCAACGCCAGATAACGGGATACGAATGGCAATGTCACAATCGACCCATCGCGGCTGACATTCGGCCCAGTGTTCCTGAAACGACATGCCCCGCCCTATGCATGACAGATCCACCAAGGAAGGTCGCCTGCCCTCGTTCCATTCCTGCCTCGAACTTGCCTGTGCGGTAAGCGGCATGCGTGTGGCGCTGATCGGCGAGGTCGGTGAGCAGCAATGGCGCGCCGTGCACGCACTGGACCGCGCTGGGCTCGGCATCTCCGCCGGCCTTCGGCTGGATCTGATCAACACCTTCTGCCGCGACGTGACCGCGACCGGGGAAGCGATCTGGTTCGGCGATTGCCGCCAGGACCAGAAGCGCTGCGACAGTCCAATCCCGGCCCTGCATGGCTTCCGCAGCTACATCTCGGTGCCGGTGGTACTGGCCGATGGGCGGGTGTTCGGCACGCTGTGCACGCTGGATCCCGAGCCGCGCGTGATAACCGATGAAATCGTGCACGCCATGCGTGCGCTGGGTGCGGTGGTGGCCGAGCAGATCGGCGCGGCGGAAGCGCACGACACCGATGATCACCACGACGGCGACAAGCGGGATCCGAACGCGTCCCCCGAAAGCCGCCTGCAGGCCTCCGAAGTGCTCAACAGCGCGCTGCGCCAGGAAGGCAAGGAGCGCGAGGAGTTCATCGCCGTGCTGGCCCATGACCTGCGCAACCCGCTGCAGGCGATCCGGGTCACCTCCGACCTGCTGTCCTTGTCGGCCACCAGCGAGGCGCAGCAGAGCCTGCTGCGGCACCTGGACGACAGCGCGGACCGGATGGCGGAATTGATCGATGTGACGCTGGATTTCGCACGCGGTCGGCTGGGCTCGGGCATCGCCCTGCGCGTGCGGCCCTGGCGTGACCTGTCTGCGCTGCTGGCCAACACCGCCGAGCAGGCACTGGCCCCCTATCCCGGTTGCCCGTTGGTCGTTGAACTGGCACTGCCCGAGGTGGTGACCTGTGATGCGGACCGCCTTTCGCAACTGGTCAGCAACCTGCTGATCAACGCGGCCATCCACGGCCGCAAGGGCCATCCGATCACACTGCGCGGGCACGCCGACGACACCGTGCTGGTGCTGGAAGTGCGCAACGAAGGAGTGATTGCCGAGGCGTCGATGAAGACCCTGTTCGAGCCCTTCCACCGCACCGACGACCAGCGGCTGGATTCCGGCCTGGGCCTGGGCCTGTACATCGCTTCGCAGATCGCCGTTTCGCATGGCGGCGCACTGACCGTGCAGTCCGGCGAGGCTATCGGGACCACCTTCACCCTGCGCATGCCGCTGCGCTGAGCGCTACGCGCGTCAGCGTCAGAAGGTCATTCCGGCGGCGGCTCGATCTCATAGCCGCGTGCGCGCAACGCACCGAGGTAATCCTCCGGGCCCAGCAGCAGGCTGACCGGTACCGTGGAGAACGTGGTCGCATGCTGGGTCAGCGCCTTTTCGGCCAGGCCCACCCACTGCGTGCGCGCCTGCTGCGGCAAGTCGTTCCAACCGCGGCTGCGCGCGAATGCCGAATCCTGCACCACGTCCCGGCAGGTGCGCGCCATGGACATCACGGCCAGCCGGCGCAGGGCCCCGATATCCCCCGATGCCCACGCGTTGGCACGCTCGCGCAGGACCGGGGCCTGGAATTCCACCGTATCCAGGGTGCGCTCAAAGCAGGCCCGGTCGTCCACCTCGGTACCCTGCAATTCCTTCAGGGCGCCCCGCGCATCGGCAATGGGAAGCTTCACCCGCGCCTCTTCCGGCTCCAGCTTGTTGGCCTTGTAGGCACGCTCAAGGGCTTCGTTGACCTGCCCGCTGTCGCGCAGGCCCTGGCGCTTGAGGAAGGCCATGTACAGCTCGCCCGAAGCAATCATCGGGCGCTTCTTCTCCACCCCGCCATCGCGGCCAAGATAGGTGGCCTTCAAGCCCAGCCAGCGCGCGTAGGTTTCAGGCGCCACGATCTGCTGCAGGGTGCGCCCCTGTGGATCCCTGGCGGTCTTCATCGCAAGCGGCAGCAGGGTAAGGCCGCGCAGCAGGCCGAGCTTGACGTCCGGCGTCCAGCCAGGCGGACCGAGCACGTGGTCGGAGGTGGCGATGACCTGCTGCACCTGGTCCGAACGCCAGGTCACGCCGGCCGGCAACGGCGCCACCGTACCCAGTAGCCACAGCACGTGGCCCTGCGTGTTGCTCACCTTCCATAGCCCCGGACCGGGCTGCTCGCCGGTGACCTGCACCGCCGCCATGTCGACCACCGGTCCTTCTGCCGTCATGGCCTGCGCGGCGACGGCGAGCGGTGCCAGCAGCAGCGCCGCAAGGGTGATGCCGCAGCTGATCCATCGCCGGTTACGTCGGTGCTGCATGGCCAATCCCCTGAGTGATCGCGCACTGTATCCAGTGCTTCTTCCTGCTGTGTAAAACGTTCGTTGGCGCCGGATGGCGCTGGAACCACGGGCGGCCGGGCGCTACGCTGCGCCCCGTCAGTCGGTCACCTGCAGTCGGCTACTTCCTGCGGTCAAAGCGCGAAAGGGCCTTGAAGCCTTGTCCAGTCTGCTCAGTCGTCCTTGCAGGCGAAGCGGCATCATCGGCCGCGCTTCCGGGGCAATGCGGCGTACACCCTTCCACTCCCCTGCAATCTGGGCAAACGTTGTCCATGTAGGGTTCTTCGCCCACCCCTCGGAACAGGGCGGCAACAGCCAGCATCGCTGCTCTCACCCTTCCAATGATGAGGGCCGTGAAAGTCATCAAGACGGCGAACAACAAACTGAAGACAGCCAGCGCGATGCCGAAGGACAGGATGCCGCCGAAGATGCTCATGCCCTGACCGTATCACTGCGATACGCCCGCATCTGGCCTGGCGCCGTTCCCGACATTCCGCCAACCCGGACAGTTCCCACACCCGATGCTGGCTGCCGGGAGGTGGGAATGGCGGCAACGTCGGTCATCGCGTCCCCTACGTAAGCGGGGATGCCGCATTCTGGCTGCTCATGAAAGCCAGGCAACTACGGCCGAGGTTGATCAGATCAACGAAATCCGCCCCTTCGGTATCGGAATCGATATCGGAAAGGGTAAGTGCAGAGGCGGAGATGCGCAGCAAAAGCATGCGAGTTGCGACAACATCAGAATGCGTGCCGTCGGCGACCATGAGCCTCTGTGCCAACTGTGCCAGAGGCGATCCAAAACGTAGCGAAACATTGCATTTACGACCACACCACTCGGCGTAATGCTCTGATTCTGGTGACCCCGGCCCGATTCGAACGGGCGACCTTCCCCTTAGGAGGGGGACGCTCTATCCAGCTGAGCTACGGGGCCAGATCGAGGGTGTGAAGGATACAGCCTGAGCGCACGCAGGACTACCACGTAAGGGCTATGGTCAGCTGGGCGGTGCAACTGCGCCGTATTCTGTGCCACCCCACCCGGTGCCTCCCCTGCATGCCGTCCACGTGGCACCTCCTTTCAATCCTGGGCGACAGCCGTTTACTCGTACCGGCAGCGCTGGTCCTGATTGTCATGGGCTGGCATCGGGCCAGCCGCTGGCACCTGCGATGGGCGGTCACGCTCTGCGTCATCGGCGCCATGGTATTGGCCTCCAAACTGGCCTTCCTCGGCTGGGGCATCGGTTCGGCGCGCCTTGATTTCACCGGCATCAGCGGCCACGCAGCCGTTTCCGCTTCTATATGGCCGGTGCTGCTCGCGGTTTGCATGCCAAGGCGTAGCGCGCCCTGGGTCGCAGTGGCCGGCTTGCTGCTCGCAGCGGTCATTGCTTACTCGCGCTTGCCGCTGAACGCGCATTCCTGGTCGGAAGTAGCGAGCGGATGGCTGCTCGGCGCGTTGGGCTCGGCATGGACATTGCGACGGCTTGACGCGACCGCCCCCGCATCGCCCAGATGGCTTGCCGCCGCGCTCATCGCAGGCGCGTTCATGCCGGTTGCCTTTCCCCAGGCGACTACGCACGAGGCCGTGGTGCGTCTGGCCACCGCGCTGTCAGGAGCGAAGAAGGCCTACGTGCGAAGCGCGCTGCATGAGAAGTCCGTCACATTGCAACGTAAAATGCTGACGCCATAGGCCTTTCATGTCGTGATTGCCTTGACAGCCATCCCGCATGCCCTGACCATAGGGGTGTTCAAATCCCCCCAGACGGAGTAGGAGACCCCGTTTTATGAAGAAGATCTTTGCAGTACTGGCCCTCGTCGGCCTGTCTTCCCCCGTCCTGGCTCAGGATGCACAGGTTGAGCAGTCCTCGACCACCACCAGCGCCGAAGTTGCAGGCGCAGAAGCCGGCGGCTACTCGACGGTCGCCATCGCCAGCACCGTTGTGGCAGCGATCGCAACCGGTGCGGTCCTCTACAGCATCGGCGGCGACAGCTCCAGCGGTGAGAATGATGCTGGCGGCGGCGGTGGCGGTGGTGGCGGCGACGGCGGTGGTGGCACCGGCGGTACGGGTGGCACCGGCGGCACTGGCGGTACCGGTGGCACTGGCGGCTGATCCGCAGCCCGCTTGAATCCCAGCCCTCGCCGGGCAATGCTTGGCGAGGGTTTTTTTTGCCTGCTGGAACCAGATAGATCCATGAAAACCAAGCTCTCCTGCCTTGCTGTCGCCCTCCTTGCGTCCGCCACTCTCTCCGGCTGCCTGCTGGCCCCCGGGCAGCACCTGCGGCAGAGCGATGTATCGCGCTCGCAGCGCAGCGACGACGGCCGCCTGGAAATGGTCACGATCACGCCGAAGCTGATCGCCATGGACCGCGCAACGCAGGCCGAGCAGGTACTGCCGGCCGATCTGTTCGACTACCAGCCGCAGGATTATCGCGTTGGGGTTGGTGACGTTCTGTATGTCACCGTCTGGGATCACCCGGAACTGACGGTGCCGGCAGGCTCGCAGCAGCAGGGCAATCTTGCCGGGCGCCTGGTGCAGAGTGATGGGTCGTTCTTCTATCCCTACATCGGCAAGGTGGTTGCCCGCGACAGGACGCCCGTGCAATTGCGCGAGGAAATCACCCAGCGCCTGGCCAAATACATCGAGTCACCGCAGGTTGACGTGTCGGTGCTCAACTACGGCAGCCAGCGCATCTGGGTTACCGGCGCCGCTGAACGCTCCACGCCGATCTCACTGGGCACCTCACCGCTGACACTTGCCGATGCGATCAGCCAGGGCGGCCTCAACCCCACCCAGGCCGACCTGTCCGGTGTGCGTCTTAGCCGCGCAGGGGTCACCTATACGATCAACCTGGAAACACTGGCCAATCAATACGGCGGCCGCCAGCTGTACCTGAAGGACGGCGATTCGATCTTCGTGCCTTACCTGGACCGCAAGGAAATCTTCGTTGTTGGCGAAGTGAACCTTCCGGGTGCGTACAGCTTCCGCACCGGCGACGTCTCGCTCAACCAGGCCCTGGGCCGGGCACGCGGCTTGACCCAGGCCACTGCCAACGGCAACGCCGTGTACGTGATCCGCGGTTCGCACGACCTGATCGCCGAACCGTCGATGGTCTACCAGCTGGAGGCACGTTCGCCGACCGCCTTTGCCGTGGGCAGCCAGTTCATGCTGCAGCCGGGCGATGTCGTGTTCATCGGTGCAGCCGGGGTTACCCGTTGGAACCGCTTCGTCAACCAGCTCCTGCCGTTCACCAGCATCCTGTACACCGCCGCGCGGACGGAAAACGAAGTCGGAAGCAACTGACATGATGGCCCGTAAGGCCTCGCAGCGCGCTGCCTTGCGCAGCTGGCGCGCCATCGGACCGCTTGTCGCCGGATCTGCGCTGGTGTTCGCGCTGGCCGCCTGTACATCGGCCAGTCGCTCCACCAGCGATTCGTTCCGGCTGCTTTTCAACCGTGACGTTGAAGCCACACCTGCGCAGGTCGCCGCCAACCGCTATCCGCAGATCCAGCTGCGCGCCCCGGACATGAGCGCGGTCATGGTGCTCGGCTATGTCGATGATGGGCAGCAGGTCTGGTACGCAGGAAGGGAAGCGGTGTTCCACCTGGACCGCGATGGCCTGGTGACCTCGACGTCCGGCAACGGTCGACAGATCGCCAGCCGCATCGTCGGCGATTCGCCGTTCCACGACCTCGCGAAGGTCACCACGCCGGTGAAGGTGCAGCGCCAGTACGACGCAACCCCCGCCTATGCGGTGTCGGTGCCGGTCACGGGGACACTCACCCGCCACGGCACGGACAAGGTGGAAATCCTCGGCAGGCAGATGCAGCTGGTGCGTTTCGAAGAACAGCTGCAAGGCGGGGGCATCGGTGCCACCAACCTGTACTGGGCGGATGCGACGACCGGTTTCATCTGGAAGAGTCGCCAGCACCTGGCGCCCGGCTATGCCGTGGAACTCACCCAGCTCAAACCCTACCGCACGGCGCAGGACTGAATGATGATGTTTCGCAGTGCGGCAACGCTTGTACTCCTGGCCTGCTCTTCCTGCCTGTGGGCCGCATCACCGATCCCGGGTGTGTCCGAAGTCAGCGTGCAGGGCGCGGTCGAGGCAGCCGGTACCGTCCAGGTGCAGGCGGGTGGACGCATCTCCGACGTGCTCAACGCAGCGCGCCCCAGCGCTGCGGCCTACCTGCTCGGCAGCAGCCTGCAGCGCGAACAAGAAAGGCAGGACCAGCTGCGCCAGCGCGCCGGCCTGCTGCATACGCTGAGTCAGTTGCCGCAGCATGAAAACCTCGATGTGCGGGCAGCAGGCGAACTACTGCACGAGTGGCTGGAAGTACATCCGGCAACCGGCCGCGTGCGGCTGGTGCTGGATCGCCGCCTGATGCAGGTGCAGCCGCCCAACAATCCCGTCGCCAGGCAGGGGGACAGCATCATCATCCCCCTGCGTCCGCAGACCGTGCACGTCGTCGGCGCCGTGATCCAGCCCTGCACGCTGCCTCACCAGCCGCTGCAGGATGCAAAGGCCTATCTGGCGCGCTGCCCTGTTTCCAATGCCGCAGATCCGGACACGCTGAACGTGGTGCAGCCGGACGGGCTGGTGCAGGCCTTGGGCATCGCGGCGTGGAACCGTGCCGATCCGCAGCCCGTGGCCGCCGGCGGCACGATCTACGTGCCAGTACGCGAGTCGGCGATGAAGCACATCGACACCTCCTTCAACGAAGACTTTGCTTCGTTCATCGCCACGCAACCTGTCGATCCTTGATGACCGTTTCCGCAAAACCCCTGCCCGCCCGTGGGCCCGCCACCCTCGCCGTGAGCCTGCTGGCGATGTGCCTGTCCACCGCGCTTCACGCGCAGCAGGCACCACCGGTCACCGCGAGCGAATGGGGTGGCAGCGGGCTGCTGCAGACCCCCACTGCGCGCATGAACACCGCGGGCGACATCGCCTTCACCGCGTCGCACAACTCTCCCTACAGCCGCTACAACGTCACGTTGCAGCCGTTCAGCTGGCTCGAAGGAACATTCCGCTACATCAACGTGTCCAATATCCGTTATGGCCCGAACATTGCCGGCGACCAGAACTACAAGGACAAGTCGATCGATTTCAAGCTGCGTCTGTGGCAGGAATCGCGCTGGATGCCGGACGTAGCGTTCGGCGTGCGCGACATCGGCGGCACCGGCTTCTTCTCCAGTGAATACCTGGTGGCCAGCAAGAACTTCGGCCCCGTCGACGCCTCGCTGGGCCTGGCGACCGGCTACCTGGGCAACCGTGGCGACTTCTCCAACCCGCTGGGCATCATCGATGACCGGTTCAAGGACCGTCGTCCGATCGCCACCAGCGCCATTGCCCAGGCCGGCAAGTTCGGCGTCAGCAACATGTTCCGCGGCCCGGTCGGCATCTTTGGTGGTCTTACCTACCAGACACCGTGGGATGCCTTGCTGGTGAAAGTGGAATACGACGGCAACGACTACAAGCGGGAACCGCGCAACAACAACCTGACCCAGCGCACGCCGATCAATGTCGGCCTCGTCTACGTTCCCAACCGCAATGTCGAGTTGACGGCGGCGTGGGAGCGCGGCGACGCGGCGATGTTCTCGCTTACGCTGCGCGGCAATCCCGGCGGCGCATCCGCGGCGCCCAAGCCGTTTGATCCCCCGCCGATCAACCCGGCCGCAGCCGCCGCGCAGGGCGCCAAGGCCGCCCAGGCCCCTGCCCTGGCGTTGGCCGCCGACGGGCCTGAAACCGGCGCTTCCGGTGGGGTGGAGCCCGACTGGGCAACCGTTTCATCGCAGCTGCGCGACAACGCCGGCTTCCGCGTGGACCAGATTTCCCGCCGTGGCAGCGAACTGTTCGTCGACGGCTACCAGGTGCGTTACTTCAGTCCGGCCAAGGGCCTCGGTCGGGCAGGCCGTATCCTGTCCAGTACGACGGGCGAGGACTACGATTGGTACACCTTGCGCACCACCCGACTGGGCATGCCGATCGTGGACATGTCCGTCAAGCGTGATGCGCTGTTGGGCAACCTGGACGGCACGGTCGAGGACGATGTCCTACGGCGCAGCACTGATCTGCAGGCACCTGCCGAAGTGGACCGCGAGGTGCTCTACCGCGCCCCGCACAGCCCGTACGGCGGCGGCTTCAGCCTGGGTTACCGGCAGAATCTCGGTGGCCCGGACGGCTTCATCCTGTACCAGGTCGCGGCGAACTATTCGGGCAGCTTCTTCTTCCGCCCGGACATGTGGCTGACCGGGACGGTGAGCGCGGACCTGTTGAACAACTACGACAAGTTCAAGTACAACGCGCCCAGCCGGCTGCCCCGCGTGCGTACCGACCTGCGTCGCTACATGGTCGACAATGACGTGACCCTGCCCAACCTGCAGCTCAACCTCGCCCACCGCTTCGGTCGCGATGTCTACGGCATGGCGTACGCCGGCTACCTGGAATGGATGTATGCCGGCGTCGGCGGTGAGCTGCTGTACCGCCCGATGGACCAGCCCTGGGCTGTCGGGGTGAACATCAACCGCGTGCAGCAGCGCGACTTCGACCAGCACTGGGGCCTGCGCGATTACCGCATGACCACCGGCCATGCCACGCTGTACTACGCCTTTGATGCACGCGAACGCATCGTCGGCTCGATGTCGGTCGGCCGCTACCTGGCCGGTGACTATGGCGCCACGGTGAACATCGCGCGCGTGTTCGACAACGGCGTGACCATGGGCGCGTACGCGACCAAGACCGATGTGTCGGCCGCGGACTTCGGCGAAGGCAGCTTCGACAAGGGGCTCTACTTCAGCATCCCGTTCGACCACGTCCTGCCCCGCTCCACCCGCGCGCGTGCGGCGATCAACTGGAACCCGCTGATCCGCGACGGTGGCGCGATGCTGTCACGCAAGTACTCGCTGTACAACGTGACCGGCGAGCGCGACGAGCGCTTCTTCTATGACAACCTGAAGTCGATCACCGACTGACCGGGTGACGTGCCGGCCAGGGTCGGCACTGCCGCGGCACACCCACGCGCGCTACAGGTACTTGACCCAGCTCTGCACGCCTTCGGCCATCAGCTTGTACACATGCTCGAAGGCGGCGCGCTGCTGACGATACGGATCGGGAATCTCACGGTCCTGCTGCCACTTGCCCAGCAGGAAGGTCTTTCCCGAGGCTTCCGGTGCGATCTCGGTGATGCGGCGGACGTGCTTGCGTTCCATCGTCAATACCAGATCAGCCTGGCCGAGGATGCTGCCACTGATCTGCCGGCCACGGTGGCTGCTGCCATCGAGCCCGTGCTCGAGCAGCAATGCCTGTGCCGTGGGATCGACGCCATGGTCGACCAGCGCCCCCAGCCCCGCAGAAGACACCGCGATGCCCTTGCCGGCCACCAGGTCGCGCAGCATGACCTCCGCCGAAGGGCTGCGGCAGATGTTTCCCACGCACACGAAAAGAATATTCTTGAACACAACTGGTACCTGTCGCCATCAACGCACAGGGTAGCGCAGCGGCCGGCCAGGATGCATCAGCAAGCCGGCCTAGTAAGCCGACTTCTGCCCCAACACCTTGAACGCCGTCAACGCGATGATGCGCACGTCCAGCGTCGGACTCCATCGACGAATGTAGTCGATGTCGTACTGCACGCGCTTCTTCATCGAGCGCAGCTCCGGCGTTTCGCCACGCAACCCATGCACCTGGGCCCACCCGGTAATGCCCGGCTTGACATAATGACGGTGCATGTAACGCCCGATCAGCTTTTCATAGTGGTTGTTGTGCTGGATCGCGTGCGGGCGCGGCCCAACCACCGACATGCTGCCGCCGAGCACATTGAAGAACTGCGGTAGCTCATCCAGGCTGCTGCGGCGCAGGAAGGAACCAAAACGGGTGATGCGCGGATCGTGGCGGGTTGCCTGCGTGATGGTATCCGGGGTCTCGGCATGCACGCGCATGGAGCGGAATTTCAACATCCAGAATTCCTTTCCGCCGAGCCCATGCCGGCGCTGGCGGAACAGGACCGGGCCCGGCGAACTCAGCTTCACGCCGACCGCCAGCACCGCGAACACAGGCGCCAGCAACACCACCGCGATGCCGGCCACCAGCAGGTCCTCGATCCGCTTCACCAGCCTGAAATGCTGGTCCGGCAAGCCCTGCCGCACACCGATCATCGGCACGTTGCCGACCAGATGGACACCCGGGTTGAGCGTGCCGTAACCACTGATGTCCGGGATGATGCGGACCGGCACCGGAAAGCGCTCGATCTTCTTCAGCATGTCCTTGATCTGCGGGCCGCTGCCCATCTGCAGGGACACCCATACCTGGTCAAATTCGCCGCGATGCAGGTCCATGTACTGCGGCAGGTCTTCAATCCCCCCGAGGAAGCGCGGAACGTCGGCGCGGCGGCGGGTTGGAATATCGCCGGGGCTGGAGAAGTAACCGATGACCTCCTTGCCCATTTCCGGTTTGCCCCGCAGCAGTCGGTGCAGCTTCAGCGATGGCGCGCGGAGGCCTACGAGTAGTACGCGCTCGCGATCCAGCCCGCGTGCCCGCAGACGATGCAATTGCACCCGCAACCCGACGCGGGTGGTGGTCATCGCCGCCAGCCCCATCGCGTACCAGCCGACCAACCATGTGGTGGGCACCGAGTCGGTCATGTCCACCAGCACGGCATACATGGAGAAAAGGCCGAAGACCGCTGTCCAGGCCAGCAGCAGTAACCAAAGGTCGGCCAGCAGGCCGCGGGCACGCCACTGGCGATACATCGGCGCCACGGAGAAACACACCATCGTGCTCAGCAGGACCGCGCCGAAGACCACGCGCTGTGAAGTGGAAGGTGCCGCGAAGCCGAAGCGGACAAGGTGGGAGACGACGGCTGCGCCCGGAATGGCCAGCAGATCAGCGAGCCGGAGAACCAGCTCCAGTGCAGCGCGCGCCTCGACCCGGCGCGGCTGCGGATGCGCTGGCGCCAAACCCTCTACGGATCCATGTAGCACGTCGGTCTTTCCTTCTTCGGCGTCTGCCCGCACAACATACTCCAGCGCACCGGCCTCCCCTGCCAGCACAGTTACGTTTGATGATCGCTTTGGGCGTCAATAAGTGACGTAAATGTACCAGACTTGGCGTGTACCAGATCGCAGCAGATTGGTGAACTGGGTCACATCTACCATCGAAACGACCATCGTTGCGCCAGATAATTGACACGCATCACTCTAAAGTGACGCGGCACGTCACGTGCCGCCTGCCGAATCGGATCGTTCGCGATCCGCCCCTGCTAGCATGGGCGGCTCGCACGCGGAGGCCCAGGCGTGGCCCGCAACTTCGATAGGCAACCCATGAAAAACGTCCTCATCTGCGGCGGCGCCGGCTACATCGGCAGCCATATGGCCCACTGGCTCAGCGACCACGGCCACAATTTGACCGTGCTCGACAATCTCTCCACCGGCCACCGCGGCGCAGTGCACTGGGGCGAGTTCATCCACGCAGATCTGCTCGACCCCGGCGCACTGGATCAGGCATTGAAGGGACGCCGCTTCGATGCGGTCATTCATTTCTGCGCACGTTCGCTGGTCGGGGAGTCAGTCCGACAGCCCAACGCCTACTATCGCAACAATGTCACCGGCACCATCAACCTGCTTGAGGCGATGCAGCGGCATGACGTCCAACGCATCGTGTTTTCCTCCACCGCAGCCATTTTCGGCAACCCCGTCGCAGACCTCATCGACGAAGAGCATCCCAAGGCCCCCATCAACCCCTACGGCGCCAGCAAGCTGATGGCCGAGCGGATTCTTGCCGACGCGGCCACCGCCTACGGCCTGCGCTCGGTGTCGCTGCGCTACTTCAACGCCGCCGGCGCCCTGCCCGACCAGGGCATCGGCGAAGCGCACCTGTGCGAGACCCACCTGATCCCGAATGTGCTGAAGGCCGCCTTGGGCGATGGTCCGGCGCTGAAGGTGTTCGGCGACGATTACCCGACCCCGGATGGCACCTGTGTGCGGGATTACGTGCACGTGCAGGACCTTGCCCAGGCGCATGCGCTGGCCCTGGGCTTCATGGAAGCCAATGACGGGGCGCATGCGTTCAACCTGGGTAACGGCCGGGGCTTCTCTGTGCGCGAAGTCATCGCGACGGCGGCCGAGGTGTCCGGCAAGCCGGTGCCGTTCGAGGTGGCGCCGCGCCGCGACGGCGACCCGGCCAGCCTGGTGGCCTCCAGTGAGAAGGCGCGGGCGCAACTGGGCTGGGTACCGCGCTGGACCGAGCTGGCGCCGATCATTGAAAGCGCGTGGCGCTGGCACCGCGATCAGCCGGACTGGTCCAGCCAAGACCACACCACGTAGCGCCGAGCCACGCTCGGCGAGCGCAGCGGCGGGAGGACCGCCGACGGCAACAGCGTGACGACCAACGGTCGTCACCCACCGGGCCCGGGCCCCACCAGCCGCGCGCTCCACCAGCCATCGCCCAACGGCGCCCGCCGAGCATGGCTCGGCCCCACCGGGGACGCCCCGCCCCACCGCAGCGCACCATGCCCTCGCCGGCCCCTCTGCTACCATCTCCGGCTCAGTGCGCCGCTGCCCGCAGGGCCCGCGGCCGCCCCAATACAACGCGAAAAGAGGGAGTCTGCATGTCTGCCAAGCTGCTCAAGGCCTTGGGCCTGGATGCGATCAACGCCGGTACCTATCTGGGCAACGGCGAGTGGTCCACCGCCACCGGCGGCGAGCTGATCACCCCGGTCAACCCGACCACCGGTGAAGCCATCGCCCAGGTCCGCGCCACCACCGCCGACGAATACGAAACCGTGATCGCGCGGGCGCAGGAAGCCTTCAAGACCTGGCGCACCACCCCGGCCCCGCGCCGTGGCGAAGCGGTGCGACTGTGCGGCGAAGCCCTGCGCGCCAACAAGGATGCGCTGGGTTCGCTGGTCGCCCTGGAAATGGGCAAGAGCAAGCCGGAAGGCGACGGCGAAGTGCAGGAAATGATCGACATCGCCGACTTCGCCGTGGGCCAGAGCCGCATGCTGTATGGCTACACCATGCACTCGGAGCGTCCGGGCCACCGGATGTACGAGCAGTACCAGCCGCTGGGCCTGGTCGGCATCATCAGCGCGTTCAACTTCCCGGTCGCGGTGTGGGCGTGGAATGCGTTCCTGGCCACCGTCTGCGGCGACATCTGCCTGTGGAAGCCGTCCAACAAGACCCCGCTGACCGCGATCGCCTCCATGCGCATCTGCAATGAAGCGCTGCGCGAAGCCGGCTTCCCGGACCTGTTCTTCCTGATCAACGATGCCGGCACCGCGCTGTCGGAAAAGATGGTGGCCGACAAGCGCGTGCCGCTGATCAGCTTCACCGGTTCGACCCAGGTCGGCCGCACCGTCGCCGAGAAGGTCGCCCACCGCCTGGGCCGCTGCCTGCTGGAACTGGGCGGCAACAACGCGATCATCCTGGAGGAGACCGCCGACCTGAAGCTGGCGATCCCGGGCATCGTGTTCGGTGCGGTCGGCACCGCCGGCCAGCGCTGCACCACCACCCGCCGGCTGATCGTGCACGAATCCATCCATGACGACGTGCTGGCCACGCTGGTCAAGGCGTACAAGCAGGTGGAAGGCAAGATCGGCGATCCGACCGACCCGGCCAACCTGATGGGCCCGCTCAACAGCGACGGCGCCGTGCAGCAGTTCCTGGCCTCCATCGAAAAGGCCAAGGCCAGCGGCGGCACCGTGCAGACCGGCGGTACCCGCATCGACCGCGCCGGCAATTTCGTGCTGCCGGCCATCGTCACCGGCCTGAAGAACAGCGATGAAGTCGTGCAGCACGAAACCTTTGCCCCGATCCTGTACGTGATGAAGTACAGCACCCTGGACGAAGCGATCGAGATGCAGAACGGCGTGCCGCAGGGCCTGTCCTCATCGATCTTCACCACCAACCTGAAGGTGGCCGAGCGCTTCCTGTCCGCGGCCGGCAGTGACTGCGGCATCGCCAACGTCAACATCGGCACCTCGGGCGCGGAAATCGGTGGCGCTTTCGGTGGCGAGAAGGACACCGGCGGTGGTCGCGAATCCGGTTCGGATGCCTGGAAGGTCTACATGCGCCGGCAGACCAACACCATCAACTATTCGGATTCGCTGCCGCTGGCCCAGGGCATCAAGTTCGACCTGTGATGGCAGAGACCGCGTCCCTGAGCGGCGGCCGGCCGGCGATCGATTTCACCGGCCGCCGGGTGTTGATCGCCGGGGGCAGCAAGGGCATCGGACGCTGCATCGCGCTGGCCTTCGCCGCCGCAGGTGCATCGGTGTCGGTCTGCGCGCGTGGCCAGCAGGGCCTGGATGACCTGGCACGCGATGCCCTGGACCAGGGCACGCCGTTGCACACCCACGCCGCCGATCTGTCCAATCTGGAGCAGATCGGTGGGTGGCTGCAGCACGCCGCCGAAGCCCTCGGCGGCATCGACGTATTGGTCAACAACGCGACCGGCTATGGCATGGCCGACGACGAAGACGGCTGGGCCGCCAGCCTGCAGGTGGACCTGATGGCAGCGGTGCGGGCCTCGCGGCTGGCCCTGCCCTGGCTGCGCGCATCCACTGATGCCTGCATCCTCAACCTGTCGTCCATCGCCGCCCAGCAACCGCGTCCCGGCGCTGCGCCGTACGCAGCGGCCAAGGCCGCGCTGTCGCATTACACGACCAGCCAGGCGCTGGCGCTGGCGCCGCACCGGATCCGGGTCAACGCCATCGCGCCGGGCTCGATCGAATTCGAAGATGGCCTGTGGGATCGACGGCGCGTGGACGATCCGGACCTGTACCACGGCACCCTGGCGAAGATTCCGTTCGGCCGCTTCGGCCGGCCCGAAGAGATCGCCCATGCCGCGCTGTTCCTGTGCTCGCCGCTGGCGGGTTGGATCACCGGTCACGTGCTCAATGTCGATGGTGGGCAGGTATTGATGGGCTAATGGAGGCACAACCTCTATCATGACCGGGTCTTTAGGGAGGACCCGCATGAGCGTGCCTAACCGTCATACCAGTGGACTGGCCGTCGCCAGCCTGGTCCTGGGGATCTGCAGCTGGACCGTGCTGCCCTTCATCGCCAGCCTCGGGGCGATCATCACCGGGCACATGGCCCGCGCCGAGATCCGCCGCCGCCCGCACGAACTCGATGGCGACGGACTGGCCATCGGCGGCCTGATCCTGGGCTGGCTGATGGTGCTGGGCGCGGTGCTGGCCATCGGCGCCTTCCTCGCCTTCTTCGGCGGCCTGGCCTGGCTGGCCCACGTTTCGTCATGAGGTGGGCATGAGCACTCCGGAATCCGCCTCGCGCTTCTCCAACCGCGTCGAAGACTACGTGCGCTTCCGCCCCGGTTACCCGCCCGCCCTGCTGCGGTGGCTGCACGACGAACAGGGCGTGCCGCGCGAGGCGCTGGTGGCCGACATCGGTGCCGGCACCGGCATTTCCAGCCAAATCCTGCTGGCCGCTGGCCATCCGCTGATCGCGGTGGAACCCAACGCGGCCATGCGTGCGGCGGCCGAACAGTGGCTGGGCACGGAGTACCCCCGCTTCCGCGCCGCCGACGGCACCGCCGAGGCGACCGGCCTGGCCGATGCCAGCATCGGGTTGGTCAGCGCCGCGCAGGCCTTCCACTGGTTCGATACGGACGCCGTGCGCGGCGAGTGGAAACGCATCCTGGCACCGGGCGGGCGCGTGCTGGTGTTCTGGAATTCGCGCCTGCTGGACGCCTCCCCGTTCCTGCGTGGCTACGAGCAGCTGCTGCTGGAATTCGGCACCGACTACAGCGCCGTGGCCGAGCGTTACCAGACCGATGAGCAGATGCGCGAGTGGTTCGCCGGCGGCCTGCAGGCCATCGGCTATTTCTCCAACGTGCAGATGCTGGACTTCGATGCCCTGAAGGGCCGCCTGCTGTCCTCTTCATACGCCCCCACCGCCGGCCAACCGAAGCATGACGCCATGCTGGCGGCGCTGCGCACGCTGTTCGACCAGCATGCCGTCGACGGCAACGTTGCTTTTGAATACCAAACCCGTGCCTTCCTCGGCACGCTGGACTGATCTGCCCATGTACTCGCTTGCACGCCCCTTCCTGTTCTCCCTCGATGCCGAACGCGCCCACGGCCTGGGCCTGGCCGCACTGGATACGGCCTACCGCTTCGGCACTACGCCGCTGGTGGCGCCGCGTATCGCGCCGCTGCCCACGCCCGCGTTCGGCTTGACCTTCCCCAACCCGGTCGGCCTGGCGGCGGGACTGGACAAGAACGGCGCGCATATAGATGCCCTGTTCGCACTCGGCTTCGGCTCGGTGGAGATCGGCACCATCACCCCGCGCCCGCAGGCGGGCAACCCCAAGCCGCGGCTGTTCCGGCTGCCGGACCATGGCGCCATCATCAACCGCATGGGCTTCAACAACGCCGGTGTGGATGCACTGGTGCGCAACGTCGAAGCAGCGCGTGACCGCCGTGGCCTGCTCGGCATCAACATCGGCAAGAACAAGGACACCCCCAACGAGCAGGCGCTGGACGATTACCTCGCCTGCTTGGACAAGGTGTACCCGCTGGCAGACTACATCACGGTCAACATCTCTTCGCCCAATACCGCCGGCCTGCGCGAACTGCAGGAAGAAAACGCGCTGCGCCAGCTGGTTGCCGGCCTGCGCGAGCGCCAGGAACAACTGGCCAGCATGCACGGCAAGCGCGTGCCGATGCTGGTCAAGGTGGCGCCGGATCTCAACGAGCGCGATATCGATGCCGCCGCGCGCGTGCTCGCCGAGCTGCAGGTGGACGGGGTGATCGCCACCAACACCACCATTGATCGCAGCCACATCGCGGGCGACGCGCTGGCCAACGAAGCCGGCGGTCTGTCCGGCGCACCCCTGCTGGACCAGTCCACGCTGGTGCTGCGCCGCCTGCGCGCGCGGCTGCCGGAAAGCATGCCGCTGGTTGGCGTGGGCGGCATCAGCTCCGGTGCCGACGCGGTGGCCAAGATGGCTGCCGGTGCCGCGCTGGTGCAGCTTTACAGCGGTCTGGTGTTCCGTGGCCCATCGCTGGTGTCCGAGTGCGTGGAGGCGATCCGCCGCCGCCGCGAAGCGCCCAGCCGCGGTGCGGTGGGAGGCCTGTGATGGCGAACACCGGCTGGACCCTCACCGAAAACGCCTCGTTACTTGCGCTCAACACCTTCCACGTGCAGGCGCAGGCCGCGCAGCTGCTGGAAATCCAGGACTCCGCCACCCTGCCCGATGCCTTGGCCTTGCCGGCCGTTGCCGAAAGCCCGTTGCTGGTGCTGGGCAGCGGCAGCAACGTGCTGCTGGCCGGCGACGTGGAGGGCACCGTGCTGGTGTTCGCCAACCAGGGGATCGACATCCTGGAACACCGTGCCGATTACACCGTGGTGCACGCCGCAGCCGGGGTGAACTGGCACAAGCTGGTGCTGTGGTCACTGCAGCACGGCCTGTCCGGACTGGAAAACCTGGCGCTTATTCCCGGCACCGTGGGGGCATCGCCGATCCAGAACATCGGCGCCTACGGCGTCCAGGTCGGTGAGTTCATCCAGGCCGTCGAAGCCTGGGATCGCCAGATCGGCCAATGGGTGCGGCTGGACAATGAACAGTGCGCCTTCGGCTACCGCGACAGCGTGTTCAAGCAGCAGCCGGACCGTTACCTGATCACGGCCGTGGAGCTGCGCCTGCCGTTGCTGCACGAACTGCGCATGGACTACGCCGGCATCGCCGAGGAACTGCAGGCGCAGGGCGTGGAAACGCCGAGCGCGGTGGACGTGGCCAACGCGGTGATCGCCATCCGCAGCCGCAAGCTGCCTGATCCGGAGGTGCTGGGCAATGCAGGCAGCTTCTTCAAGAATCCGATCCTCGGGGTGGACCAGGTCGAGGTCCTGTTGCAGTCCTTCCCGGAGCTTCCGGTGTATCCGGCAGAGCGCGAGGACCAGCGCAAGGTATCGGCCGCCTGGATGATCGAACACTGCGGCTGGAAGGGCTTCCGCGAGGGCGATGCCGGTGTCGCACCCAGCCACGCGCTGGTGCTGGTGAACCATGGCAGTGCCAGCGGCGCAGAGCTTCTGGCACTGGCCAGGCGCATCTCCGCCTCCGTGCTGGAAACCTTCGCGGTAGCGATTGAACCGGAACCGCGGCTGATCGGCGCGCAGTGGTGACCCCCGCGCTGTCCAGTACCGGCGCGCCGCCGATGCGCGCGGCCTGGCTGATGCTCGGCAGCACGTTGTCATTCGGCTTCATGGCCCTTGCCATCCGCTACGCCACCTCCTACGTGCCGACCCAGGAAGTCGCCTTCTTCCGCAATGCGTTCGGCCTGGTGGCGCTGCTGCCGATGCTGCTGCGCCCGGGCCGTGCCCCGCTGAAGACCCAGCAGTTGCCGCGCTACTTCCTGCGCAGCGCGATCGGCCTGGCCTCGATGCTGTGCGCGTTCTGGGCGCTGGGCCATCTGCCGATGGCGCAGGCGGTCTCCCTGTCCTACTCAACACCGCTGTTCGTCACCATCGCCGCGGTGCTGTGGCTGGGTGAAACGGTGCGCGTGCGGCGCTGGGCCGCAGTGATCATCGGCTTCATCGGCGTTCTGGTGATCGTGCGGCCGGGCACCGGCAGCTTCAGCGCCGGCAGCCTGATGGCGGTGGCCGCGGCCGTGCTCAGCTCGGTGGTCGCCATCCAGATCAAGCAGCTTACGCGCGTGGACAGCGCCGACACGGTGGTGTTCTACACCTACGTGTTCTGGGTACCGCTGTCGCTGGTACCGGCGCTGTTCGTCTGGCAATGGCCCACCGGCATCGCGTGGGTGTGGCTGGCGCTGACCGGCGTGATGGGCACGCTGGGGCAATTGCTGTGGACGCGCGCGTTGCGGCTTGGAGAAGTCTCCGCCCTGACCCCGATCAGCTTCATGCAGTTGCCGCTGGTCAGCGTGATGGCCTGGCTGCTGTTCGGCGAAGCGCTGGATCGTTGGACAGTCATCGGTGCGCTGATCATTCTCGGTTCCAACGCCTACATCGCGCACCGGGAAGCCGTACTGGCGCGACGCGCAAAAAGCGAGGCCGTCAGCGCAGCGGCCAAACCGGGCGAATAGTCCCCCGCCGCGCGCGATGGATCAGCCGGCCCCGGCCTGCCATAACGTATCTTCCTGCAGCAGCCGGGCCCGCTCGGATTCCAACAGGCCACTCAGGCGCCGCAGCGCCTGCCGGCGTACCGCAACCGGGTGCACCGCCGCCTGCGGCCCCAGCAGCAGCTGCTGGGTTTCCACGAGGTGCCTCAGCACGCGCTGGTGGCGATAGGCCTCGTTGCATACCCGCGATGCGGCACCGCCCGCAGGGGTCGGGCCCACTACCGACGCATGCCGGGCAAGCGCATCGTGCAGCGCTTCGGCACGCGCGTGCATGGTGGCGATCTGCTGGCGGTTGCTCAGCCACGTGTCGACGAACGCCTGTCCCGGGATATCCGTTGCCGTCGGCAGGCCGGCCGGCTGCGCGAGCCAGCTGCCTACCCGCTCCAGCGCGCGTCCGTCGGCGCACTCCCAGGCGTGCGGTCTGCAGGAGGGGGCCGGCTCAACCCGATCCGGTTGCGGCGGCGTTGCGCCGCCCTGCCCGTCCTGCGCGGCAGGCACTTCCCTCAGCATCCAATGCCGACCCCAGCGGGTCGCGCCCGGGGGCCATGCGTCGTGGCCAGCCTGACGGCGCGCGGGCGCTGCCTCAAGCCGCCACTGTCGTCCCGCGACATCGACGACGTCGAACCTCGCCGTCACGTCTTCACTCTCGCTGGACTGTCGCCGTACGCTCGCTGCGACGACGCCGAACGCACGGGCCAACATCTCCGTTGCGTGGACGATCGGCACCTGGTTCATGAGGAATCCGCCATAGGACTGGTCTGAATCCGCACTATCCCAGAAGCGGAAAAACGGGATGTAGAAACAGCCCTCGGGCGACATCGTGGGTCGCTCCCGGCCCGATGGACCGGCTCACCGACAAGCCATTTACGACACACACGGCTCAGGATCGTCGAGAGGTGCGGGCTATGGCCTGACTTCAACCGCACGCTGGACGACCGAGCCCGCGCAGGATGCGGTGTCGGCGGCACCCCGGCTACCAGAAATCGCTCGCACGCACGCATGGACATACGGCGCAATCTGGCGCGTTCAGCCAGCGGTCCGCGCAATCCCCTGCGAGCCTTCTCTCGACACCCGCTCACGCGGACCGCCTGCCACCCCCGGCCCCTTTCCTGATCCGCTTTGGGCCGGGACCGCAGCCTACCGCAGCGCGTCGTGAAAGCGCTTCCACTGCCTGTTAGCGTCTGCTCACCCCGTGGGGTTTCCAATGCGCCGAGGAGTGGAAAAATGATGCTGCATGCCGGCAACAGGAAGACGATCCGAGCTGTGACGGCGGGCGTGGCACGCCTGCTGTTGCTGCCCACCCTTGCATGGGCCGGGATCTGCAGCGCGCAGGAACTGGCGCCGCGCAGCCAATGGCAGGCCAGCAGTTCCTCGCAGCAGGTGGCGACGATGGCCATCGGCCACCTGATCGACAACGATCCAAAGACCGTCACTGGCGGCGCCTTCAGCCCTGGACACTGGTTCCAGATCGATGTAGGCCGGCCGGCACTGCTCGGCGGCGTCCGCATCACCTGGGATGTCTCCAATCCGGAGGGCTATACCCTGCAGACTTCGCTCGACGGCAAGCAGTGGGACGTGGCTTACACAATGGGCGATTCGCTGGGCGGCATCGAGACCCTGTTCTTCGGCCCGCGCCGGGCCCGCTACCTGCGCGTGGCGAGCCCCGAACGCACCTCGGACTGGGGCGTATCGATTCTTGAAATGGAACCGCTGGATACCCGCGACAGCGCGCGCGTGGCGGGGCTTGCGGCCGCGCCGTCCGCCGCACTCTGGCAGGGCGGCAGCGCGGTGACGATTCCCAGCGACGCCCAAGGCCGGCATGTGCTGGCCATCGGCCTGCCCCGCGCACTGGCCACCGCTGGCCTGGTGGTGGACTGGGCAGACAGCGTGCACGGCGCTGCCCAGCTGGAGGTGCAGGACGCAGACGGCAAGTGGACCCTGTTGGCCCGCGACCCGCAGGCGGGCAGCCGACAGCAGAGCTGGCTGGCTGGCAACGCCGCGGTGGATGCGCACAGCCTGCGACTGCGGGTGGAGGGCGACGCACCGTCGGTCCAGCGCATCCGCCTGCTCGGACCGGCTGCGGTGATGACCCCGATGAAGCGTTACCAGGTCGCCGCCAGCGGCGCCCAGCGTGCGCTGGCCCCGGCCTCGCTGCTGCTGCAGCAGACCTACTGGACGGCAGTAGGTGTGCACGCAGGCGTGCAGAAATCGATCTTCGATGAGTACGGCAACATCGAAGCGTTCAAGGGGGCTCCGTTGGTGCAACCGATCTGGCGCGCTGACGGCGGCGCCGCCACGGGCGCCACGGGGCAACCGGTACGCCACGCACTGCGCGATGGCTGGAAGCCGATGCCCTCGGCGTCCTGGCTGCCGCAGCCAGGCCTGGAACTGCGCAGCGAAGCGTTCGCCATTGAACTCGGCGGGCAGCCGGTGACGCTGGTGCGTCATCGCCTGCACAACACCGGCACGAGCGCGATCAACGGCACGCTGACACTCGCCGTGCGCCCGATGCAGATGAACCCACCGTGGCAGAACGGCGGCCTGTCGCCCATCCGCGAGATCGCCGTGGAGGGACGGACAGTCAGCGTGAATGGCCGCCGCCTGCTGCAATCCCTCACCGCGGTGGACGAAGCCGGCGCGGCACCGTTCGGCGCGGATGGCAGCAGCGAAATCAGTGCGGCCATTGCCGGCGGCCGGCTGCCCCACGCGCAGAGCGCGCAGGATGCCGACGGCCTCGCCGCAGCCGCCCTCGCCTACCGCGTGGTGTTGAAGCCCGGCGCATCCAGTTCCGTCGTGGTCGCCTTCCCATTGGGCACCGCGCCAGCGGCCGCCGATGGCAGCCTGCCGCAGGCGCCACCGCTGCAGTTCGCCGACACCGCCAAGGAGCCCGACGCCCGCTTCGATGCACTTGCCGCACGCGCATCCGCTGACTGGCAGGCGCGGCTCGGCCAGGTCGGCCTGCGGCTGCCGGACAATTCGCTGGTGGACATGCTGCGCGCGCAGGCCGCGTACATGCTGATCAACCAGACCGGCCCGGCGATGCAGCCCGGCCCGCGCAACTACAACCGCTCGTTCATCCGCGATGGCATGGCCACGTCGGCGGTGCTGCTGCGCATGGGCGAAGCTTCGGTGGCACGCGATTACCTGGCCTGGTACAGCGCGCATGGCGTGCATGCCAACGGCCTGGTCTCGCCGATCCTCAACAACGACGGCAGCGTCAACACCGGCTTCGGCTCGGATATCGAATACGACAGCCAGGGCCAGTACATCAGCCTGGTCGCCGACGTGGCGCGACTGGATGGCGGCCCCGAATCGGTGCGTACCTACCTGCCCAAGGTAAAGGCGGCGATGCGTTTCCTGCAGGAGCTGCGCGAGCGCACGCTGGTGCCGGGCTACATGGCCGGCCACCCTGCGCCGGAGCGCTTCGCCGGCATCCTGGCCCCCTCGATCAGCCACGAAGGCTATCCCGCGCCCACCCACAGTTACTGGGATGACTACTGGGGCATCAAGGGCTGGCACGACGGTGCATGGCTGGCCGAGTCACTGGGTGACCCGGAAACCGCCGCCTGGGCGCGCGAACAGGGCCGCCTGCTGCATGACGCGGTGGCCGCCTCGATCCGCGCCACGATGGCGTGGAAAGGCATCGACTTCATTCCGTCTTCGGCCGACCTGGGTGATGGCGATCCGACCGGTGTTTCGATCGCACTGGACCCCACCGGCGCGCAGGACGTGCTGCCCGGTGCCGCGCTGCGCACCTCCTTCGCGCGTTACCTGGACGATGTGCGCAAACGCGCGCAGCCCGGCGCGCTGTATGCCTATACGCCCTACGAAATCCGCAACGTGCTCAGTTATGTGCACCTCGGCCAGCCCGAGGCGGCCAACGAACTGCTGATCGGCCTGCTGCACGACCGACGTCCGCTGGAATGGCAGGTACTGGCCGAAGTGGTGCACTCGCGGTTGCGCTTTCCGCGCTACCTGGGCGACATGCCGCACACGTGGATCGGCGCGGAATATGGCCGCACCCTGTTCGGGATGCTGATGCGCGAGGACGACGATGCGCTGTCGCTGCTGCCCGGCACCCCGGCCTCGTGGCTTGCGGGTGATGGCCTGTCGGTGGAACGCCTGCCGACCGCCTCTGGCACGTTGAAGCTGGACGCGCGGCAGCGCGACGGCGTGCTGACGGTGACGCTGGGCGAAGGGCTGCATGCAGGAACCGCCGTGCGGATGTGGTGGCCCAGCCGCGTGCGGCCGCGCGAGGTGCGCGTGGACGGACGCCGCGTTGACGCATTCGATGCCGATGGCGTGTTGCTGCCACGCGCGTTCAAGCACCTGGAAGCGCGCTGGTAGACCACTGGCCGTGGAGGGACAGACGTTAACGAGCCTGCGGATTGTCGCCGCCGGACAGCGAGTGCAGCGGCGCGCCGACCCCATGCGCGGCCGTGCATGGTCCGACGTAAATCCCGGCTTGATGCCACCGGTGCCGTAACCTTGAATCGACCTTGCGGGGGGTATTACGGCCCTTCCAAGGAGAGAACGTGCTTAACCGAAGATCGATGATGGTGGGAACCGCTTCCGCGCTGGCCCTGGCAAGCGGACTGGCAGGCTCGAAAGGTGCCTCGGCACAACAGAACCTCAGGGTGCGCCGCAATATCGCGAACATGTCCCTGGACGACCCTGACCTCGTCGCATACAGGTCATTTGTTGAACAAATGCGTGGCCGCAACCAGTCCAATGCGACCAGTTGGATCAAGTTCGCCGACATCCATGGCGGTTCCTTCAGCTTCAATCACTGCCAGCACGGCAACTGGTACTTCCTGCCCTGGCACCGGGCGTATCTGGACATGTACGAGAAAGCCGTCATCGCGATGACCGGATACACCCGGTTCGCCATGCCCTACTGGGACTGGTCGACCCAGCGGACGTACCCGCCTGCATTTACCGCCCCGCTCTACAAAGGCAAGCCCAACCCCCTCTTCTCTCCCTTTGCTGGCGACGATATGCGCCAGGTAAGGAAGCCGGCTCCCAACCTGCCGACCGCCGAAACAGGACTGGACAAAGTACGCGGAGTGCTCAACGCCACCATCCTGGAGAACTTCGGCGGGGGCCGCCCGTTCGATGAAAGCGTCACGCCACCGCAGGCCCAGAACAACCTATCGCCTGCATGGCTGGGCCGGCGCGGCGCCATTTCACAGCTGGAATCGGGTCCGCACAATTACGTCCACGATGAGGTGAACGGCTACATGGGTTTCCCCGCCGCCGCGCGTGACCCGCTGTTCTTCCTGCACCATGCCAACGTAGACCGGATCTGGGAGAACTGGATCCTGCAGGGGCATGTCAACACCACCGACCCGCTCTGGCTGGACATGGTGTTTCCCAATCATTTCCTGCGCCTGGATGGCCAGCGCTATAGCGTCCGGGTTGACAAGTTGCGGCGCCCTGCGGACCTGGGCTACAAGTACGATGACAGCCGGGTTACTGCGCGCGCCACGCGGAGCCAGACGCAGGCCAATGCGGATGAAACCCGCTTCAAGGCCCTGTTCAATCCCGCCGCGACCACCGTCATCCCCCGGGCACGTACCGGGAACATCGGCGCTGCGAAACCGTCCGCGCCGTTGAGCACTGTGCTCAGCGTCCCGTCGGCGTCAGCTTCCAGCGGCAACCGCGTCTTCGCCGTCCTGCGAGGCACCCGGGTCGGCATCAACCTGCACTCCGTGCGCGTCTTCATCAACCTGCCAACTGCCGGACCGCGCACGCCGACCACCGACCCGCACTACGTCACCTCGATCAACTTCTTCGGCAACAAGGCCCACCAGAGCATGGGCAGTCACGGGCATTGCTATTCCGTGGAGTTGACCAGCGCATTGAAGAAACTCGGTCAGAATGGTCTGCCAAGGCCTGGATCACTGACGCTGCAACTGGTGCCGATGCAGAGGGCCGGCAGCCCCGCCACCGACCTCGCCTTCGTGCCCGAGATGATCGACATAGGCGCGGTATAGCCACTGCATCGTGAAGCGTGACGCCCTGCCTGGTAGTGACGACCGCTGGTCGCCAAGGGAGCCCCTGCCATGGTGGGTGACGCCTCACTCTGGTGGGTGGCGACCCACTCTGGTGGGTGGCGACCCACTCTGGTGGGTGGCGACCCACTCTGGTGGGTGACGACCCACTCTGGTGGGTGACGACCGTTGGTCGTCACGCTCCCCCGCCCCCCCCCAAAAAAACGTGACGACCAACGGTCGTCACCCACCGAGCGCTTCTCCGCCCATGCGAAGGACGACCGATGGATACCGACTATCCCCTCAGCGCCAAGCGTCTGTACGCCCTCATCGGCGAAAAGATCAGCGAGTTCCCGCCCTACTTCATCGAACGGCTGGAACGGAAGCTCGAAGCGTCCGAGCAGTCCCGGACACGCAGCGCGGAGGTGGTGTACCTGCACCTGGTACCGCCTGTCAGGAAAGACGCGCCACTGCGCTCACCTGACGACGGTGTCGAACCGAACCCGCTGCGGGATGCGACCGCGCACGTCCGCACACTGCAGGCCGTGGCGGTGGTGCTGGAGATCCTCGACGCGGTGCACGCGACCCGCCCCGAAGACCATCCTGAGGCCCGCATCACCGACGATGCGGTGGAGGGCCTGATCATCTGTGGCCGCGAAATGATCAAATCAGTGACGGCTGGAATGGAGTCCACCCAGTGATCGGCGCAGAGTTTGGAGGACCGATGGTGAACGGCCCACAGGCGCGCGCTGCGCGGCTTGCAGCGTTTCTCGATGACCGTTTTGGGATGGAGGCGTGCGATGAAGCCAGGATTTGCCGCGCGCTGCTGCATGTCGCGGAAAAGGATGGAATGGATGAGGTGGCGAAGGCGTGCGGCGTGGGCCCGGCGACACTGCGGCGGCAGTTGAACGGTGCCTTTCCGCTTTACGTGGTCACCCTGTTCCAAGTGACACGGGCGCTTGGGCTGCAGTTGCGGGTCGAAGTGAAACACGAAACCCGGCGGTAGTGTCGGCCGCTGGCCGGCAAACCTGGGCCACCCCGTCCCATTTGACATGCAGGCATTTACCTGCCTATTGTGTCCGCACGGACGGCGCCCGCCGCCCATCGCGGAGGCGTTGCCATGGTGGATATCGCACACAGGGTCGGCATCAGGGCCCCCTCGGCCCAGGTCTACCAGGCCCTTGCCACGCCGGAAGGCATTGCAGCGTGGTGGGCCGAAGGCACCGCCGGCGATCGCCACGTGGGCGGCACGGTCACCGCCCGCTTCACCACCGATGACACGGAAATCGGCGCCATGCAGATGACGCTGCTGCAACTGCAGCCCAACGACCTGGTGCTGTGGGAGTTCATCGACGGCCCAGCGGAATGGATCGGCACCACCGCGCGCTTCGCCCTGCACCAGCACGGCGACTATTGCATCGTGCTGTTCAGCCACGAAGGCTGGAAAGAACGCGTGGAGTTCATGCACCACTGCAGTACCAAGTGGGCCATCTTCCTGATGAGCCTGAAGGCCCTGCTGGAAACCGGACATGGCCAGCCGAGCCCGCACGACGTCAAGATCGACAACTGGAACTGAAGATCGCCGATGGATGTAGACAGAGTATTCAAGGCCCTGGCCGACCCCACACGCAGGACGCTGCTGGACCTGCTGTGCGAGCGCAACGGGCAAACGCTGGGGCAGCTCTGCGAGCACCTGCAGATGGCCCGGCAATCGGTGACCCAGCACTTGGGCCTGCTGGAAGAAGCCAACCTGATCAGCACGGTCAGGCGCGGCCGCGAGAAACTGCACTTCATCAATCCGGTGCCGCTGCACGATGTCTATACGCGCTGGGTAAGCAAGTTCGAGCAGCAGCACCTGAGCCTGCTGCATGACCTCAAACAGGAACTGGAAGGAGAATGACGATGACCGCAGAATCCACCCGTTTCATCCACGTGATCTACATCGCGACCACGCCGCAGAAAGTGTTCGAGGCCATCACCCGGCCGGAGATCGCACGCGCTTACTGGGGGCACGAAAACGTATCGGACTGGGCGCCCGGTTCGCGCTGGCAGCATGTGCGCGCCAACGACGAACGCAAGGTGGAACTGGTCGGCGAGGTGGTGGAAAGTACCCCGCCCTCGCGGCTGGTGATCACCTGGGCGGCCGCCTCGCAGGCAGATGACCCCAAGGCCTACAGCCGGGTGACGTTCGAGATCGTGCCGTATGAGGACATGGTCAAGCTGACGGTGACGCACGAGGATCTGGAAGTGGGCAGCGGGATGGATACCGGTATCCGCCAAGGCTGGCCGATCGTGTTGTCGAGCCTGAAATCGTTGTTGGAAACCGGCAAGGGGCTGGATGTGTTCGCCAAGCCCAGCTAAGCAGGCGCTGTGCAGCGGCGGGCACGGCCGGCCCGCTAGCGGGCTGTCCAGCCGCCATCCACCGGAAGCGACGTGCCGGTCATCTGCGCTGCGGCATCCGAGGCCAGGAAGACCACCATCGCGCCGATCTGCCCGGGCGTCACGAACTGCAGCGAGGGCTGCTTCTCGGCCAGCAACGCGCGAGCGGCGGACTCCTGGTCGGTTCCCTGCCGCTGCGCCAACGCGGTGATCTGTTGTTCGACCAACGGCGTTCGCACCCAACCCGGACAGAGGGCATTGGCGGTGATGCCGGTGCCCGCGGTTTCCAACGCCGTCGCTTTGGTAAAGCCCACTACGCCATGCTTCGCGGCTACGTAAGCGGACTTGTTCACCGACGCAACCAATCCATGCACCGACGCAATGTTGATGATGCGACCAGATCCCTGCTGCCTCATGTGGGGCAACGCCGCCGCTGTTGCGTGGAACACTGCGGATAAATTCAGGGCGAGGATCGCATCCCACTTTTCGACGGGAAATTCCTCAATGGACGCGGTGTGCTGGATGCCTGCGTTGTTCACCAGGATGTCGATGCGCCCCATTCTGGAAACGGCATGGGCGATCATTTCCCTCACCGCCTCGCCACGCGACAGGTCGGCGCCATCATGTGCTACGCGCACACCGAATTCGGCTTCCAGGCTGGAACGGATTCTTTCGATTTCCTGCGCATCGCCGAATCCATTCAGGACGATGTCGGCGCCTTGCCGCGCAAGCGCGGTGGCGATACCAAGACCGATACCGCTGGTAGAGCCGGTGACCACCGCGACCTTTCCGGTGAACATGGGGGAGCTTCCGTCTGGCGTAGGTGGTGAGTGTAGCTTCAGTCGATCCCACCCCATGCGTGGATGTGCTCCCTAGACGGTTTTTCACCCATTGAGCTGCTTGGCCTTGATAGGCAATGGCGCAGCATCGGGCCGACGCGCTGAGGCCGCAGCGTGGTCATGGCCTGCATCAGCGCATCGGTCCCAGACGCCGCTGATTGCCAAGCAAGGCCCCTCGCATCAAAAAGCCGCGCTGACTATCGGCACCATCATGTTCTCCGGCAGCCGCTTCGGCACATCGGACCGCGAGCCGATCCATGCTTTGCACGAAATCCGGCGGTCTTGCCCGAACCTGATCGTCCTGAAAGTAACCAGCTTTACTCAGCACGGGCCAACCATAAACAACAAAGGCGCCTTTCGGCGCCTTTGTCATTCAACTCACTCCCACTCAATAGTCGCCGGCGGCTTCCCCGAGATGTCATAGACAACCCGCGATACCCCCCGCAGCTCATTGATGATCCGGTTACTCACCGTACCCAAAAACTCATACGGCAGGTGCGACCAGTGCGCCGTCATGAAATCAATCGTCTCCACCGCACGCAGCGCGATCACCCACTCATAAGCCCGCGCGTCACCCACCACGCCGACCGACTTCACCGGCAGGAACACCGCAAACGCCTGGCTGGTCTTGTCGTACAGATCCGCCTTGCGCAGTTCTTCAATGAAGATCGCATCGGCCTTGGCCAGCAGTTCGGCGTATTCGCGCTTCACTTCGCCCAGGATGCGCACGCCCAAGCCCGGGCCCGGGAACGGATGGCGGTAGACCATGCTGCGCGGCAGGCCGAGTTCAACACCCAGGCGACGCACTTCGTCCTTGAACAGCTCACGCAGCGGCTCCACCAGGCCCAGCTTCATGTGCTCCGGCAGGCCGCCCACGTTGTGGTGGCTCTTGATCACGTGCGCCTTGCCGGTCTTGCTGCCGGCCGACTCGATCACGTCCGGGTAGATGGTGCCCTGTGCCAGCCACTTGGCATTCTTCAGCTTGTTGGACTCTTCGTCGAAGATATCCACGAACAGGTTGCCGATGATCTTGCGCTTGGCTTCCGGATCGCTCACGCCTTCCAGCTTGGCGAAGTAACGGTCGGCCGCGTTCACGCGGATCACCTTGACGCCCATGTGCTCGGCGAACATCGCCATCACCTGGTCGCCTTCCTGCCAGCGCAGCAGGCCGGTATCGACGAACACGCAGGTCAGCTTGTCACCGATCGCCTTGTGCAGCAGCGCGGCCACCACCGACGAATCGACGCCGCCGGACAGGCCCAGGATCACTTCGTCATCGCCGACCTGTTCGCGCACGCGGGCGATCTGGTCTTCGATGATGTTGGCGGCGGTCCACAGGGTTTCGCAGCCGCACACGTCCACCACGAAGCGGCGCAGCAGCGCTTGGCCCTGCAGGGTGTGGGTCACTTCCGGGTGGAACTGCACGCCGTACCAGCGCTTTTCTTCGTTGGCCATCGCGGCCACTGGAATGCGATCGGTGGTGGCGGTGATGGTGAAGCCCGGCGGTGCCTTGGAGACGTGGTCGCCGTGGCTCATCCACACGTTCAAGCGTGCCTCGCCCGGGTGGTCGCTCAGCCCGGCGAACAGCGAATCCGGGGCGACGATGTTGACTTCGGCGTGGCCGAATTCGCGCTGGTCGGCCGCTTCGGTTTCACCGCCCAGCTGCGCGGCCAGGGTCTGCATGCCGTAGCAGATGCCGAACACCGGCAGGCCGCTGTCGAACACTTCCTGCGGCGCGGCGGGCGCGCCCGGCAGGGTGGTCGATTCCGGGCCACCGGACAGGATGATGCCCTTGGCCCCGAAGCTGGCAATGTCGGCCGGGTTGTGGTCCCACGCCCAGATTTCGCAGTAGACACCGAGCTCGCGGATGCGGCGGGCGATCAGCTGGGTGTACTGCGCGCCGAAATCGAGGATGAGGATCTTGTCGGTATGGATGTTGGTCATGATGCCCGGGCGATGCAGGAGGAATAACGGAGTACGAAGGCGCAACCAGCGGCGGATGTAGAAAGAGGAACGGGAATCTGCTTCCTCGTTCCTCTTGCTGCGTCCGGCCTCAGGCGCGGTAGTTCGGCGGTTCCTTGGTGATCTGCACGTCGTGGACGTGGCTCTCACGTTGGCCGGCGCCGCTGATCTTGACGAACTTCGGCTTGCTGCGCATGTCTTCAACCGTGCCGCAGCCCACGTAGCCCATGGTGGCGCGCAGGCCGCCCATCAGCTGGTGGATGATGCCACCGACCGGGCCGCGATACGGCACGCGGCCTTCGATGCCTTCGGGCACCAGCTTGTCGGCACTGGAAGCGTCCTGGAAGTAGCGGTCCTTGGACCCCTTTTCCATCGCCGCCAGCGAGCCCATGCCGCGGTAGCTCTTGTAGGAACGGCCCTGGAACAGCTCGGTTTCGCCGGGCGATTCCTCGGTGCCGGCCAGCAGGCCGCCGATCATGATGGTGGAGGCACCGGCGGCCAGCGCCTTGCCGATGTCACCGGAGTAGCGGATGCCACCGTCGGCGATCAGCGGGATGCGATCCTGCAGCGCCTCGGCGACCAGATCGATGGCAGTAATCTGCGGTACGCCGACACCGGCAACCACGCGCGTGGTGCAGATCGAGCCCGGACCAATGCCGACCTTCACCGCGTCCGCGCCGCAATCCAGCAGCGCCAGTGCGGCTTCGCCGGTGCAGATGTTGCCACCGACCACCTGCACCTGCGGGAAGTGCTTCTTGACCCAGCGCACGCGGTCCAGCACGCCCTGCGAATGGCCGTGCGCGGTGTCCACCACCAGCACGTCCACGCCGGCGGCAACCAGCGCTTCCACGCGGCGATCAGTATCGCCGCCCACGCCGACCGCGGCACCCACCAGCAGGCGCGTGGCGGAGTCCTTGGCAGCGTTCGGGTAATCGGTGTTCTTCTGGATGTCCTTGACGGTGATCAGGCCACGCAGGGCGAAATCATCGTTGACCACCAGGATCTTTTCGATGCGGTTGCGATGCAGCAACAGCTGCACTTCTTCGGATGCGGCGCCTTCCTTGACCGTGATCAGGCGATCCTTCTTGGTCATGATGTGGCGGACCGGATCGTCCAGCTCGGTTTCAAAGCGCATGTCGCGGTGGGTCACGATGCCCACCAGCTGGCCGCCGTCCACCACCGGCACGCCGGAGATGTTGCGCGCCTGGGTCAGCGCCAGCACGTCGCGGATGGTGGTTTCCGGCCCGACGGTGATCGGATCGCGGATGACGCCGGCTTCGAACTTCTTGACCTTGGCCACTTCGGCGGCCTGCTGTTCCACGCTCAGATTCTTGTGGATGATGCCCATGCCGCCGAGCTGGGCCATGGCGATGGCCAGGCGTGCTTCGGTGACGGTATCCATCGCAGCGGACAGGATCGGGAGCTTCAGCCGCAGGTCGCGCGTCAGCCGGGTTTCCAGGCTGACATCCTTGGGCAGGATGATCGAGTGGGCGGGGACGAGCGAGACGTCGTCGTAGGTGAGAGCTTCAGCCTGGATGCGCAGCATCGGCATACCCGAGATGTGGGGAAGCGCGTCATTTTACCCTGTTTGTCGGCCGAGCGGCAGGGGGTAGATGCGACGCAGTGTCGCGCCGGTGGGTGTAGGGCGAAAGGCGCCGCTGCGCTCGCCGACCATGGGTCGGCGCTACCCTTCCGTCACCCACCGGGCGGCCTCAGACGAACGCTTCGGCCGCTTCCAGGGTGTTCTGCATCAGCGTGGCCACGGTCATCGGGCCGACGCCGCCGGGGACCGGGGTGATCCAGCTGGCGCGCTCTGCGGCCGCTTCGAAGCCGACGTCGCCGACCAGCCGGCCGTCGTCCAGCCGATTGATGCCCACATCGATCACCACCGCACCGGGCTTGACCCATTCACCCGGGACGATGCCCGGGCGGCCGACCGCCACCACCAGGATGTCGGCGTTGCGCACGGCCTGTTCCAGCACGTCCTTGGGGGTGAACTTGTGGCAGCTGGTCACCGTGCAGCCGGCGATCAGCAGCTCCAGTCCCATCGGCCGGCCGACATGGTTGCTGACCCCGACGATGGTGGCATTGCGGCCGCGCACGGGCTGGTCGGTGTGGCCCAGCAGCGTGGTGATGCCACGCGGGGTGCACGGGCGCAGGCCGAACTCGCGCAGCGCCAGGTGGCCGACGTTCTCCGGGTGGAAACCGTCCACGTCCTTGCGCGGATCGATGCGCTGGATCAGCCGGCGCGCGTCGGGAATGCCGGGCAGCGGCAGCTGGATCAGGATGCCGTGGATCTTCGGGTCCGCATTCAACTTATCGATCAGCGCCAGCAGCTCGGCTTCGCTGGTGCCTGCGGGGAGATCGAAATCATGCGCCTCGATGCCGACCTTCTCCGCCGCACGGCGCTTGTTGCGCACGTACACGGTGGACGCCGGGTCGCCGCCCACCAGCACCACGGCCAGCCCGGGACGGCTGCCACCGGCGGCGACACGGGCGTCTACGCGCACCTTCAGGCTGTCCAGCAGCGCTTCGGAGATGCGGCGGCCGTCGAGGATGCGGGCGGAATGGGAGGCGTCGGTTGGCAGGGTCATCGAAGCAGGCGTGGAGCGGCGGGGATGGCTATTGTCCCTGATTCAGGCCCGGTAGTGACGGCCGCTCAGGCGTCCGGCGGCACCTGATCGGCATTCAGCGTGCGCGACTGGCGCTTGGGCACGGTGAACGGGGTCGGCGTGGGCACGCCCGGCAGCGAGCTGCCGAAGGCCATGTGGGCACCGGCGCGGAGGTCGCCACCGGCCATTTCCAGCTGCAGGCGCTCGGCGTCGCGCTCGCGGATCTGCTCGGCGATATCGCGCGCGTCGTCCTCGACGGCGCCGAGCTCCATCAGCGCCGCCTGGCCGAACATCACTGCCGATTCGAAGGTTTCGCGGATCTGGAAATCGACGCCGGCGTGGATCAGCCGCAGCGAATGTTCGCGGTCGAACGAGCGCACCAGCAGCTTGGCCTGCGGGAACTCATGCGAGACCAGTTCGACGATGCGGTCGGCTTCGGCGGCATCGTTGACGCACACCGCGATCGCCCGGGCGCTGGCCGCACCGGAGGCATGCAGCACGTCCAGCCGGGTGCCATCGCCGTAATAGATCTTGAAGCCGAAGCGCTCGGCGCTGTGGATCATCTCCACGTCGTTGTCGATGATGGTCACGTCCACGTCGCGCGCCAGCAGTGACTGGCTGGCGACCTGGCCGAAGCGACCGAAGCCGATCAGCAGCACGCTGCCGGACAGGCCTTCGGCCGTCTCGACACCTTCCATGCTGACTACCGCAGGCGCGGCAAAGCGCTTGTGCGCCAGCACCACCAGGGGTGTCAGCGCCATCGAAAGCACCACCACGGCGGTGAAGTTGGCATTGATGTCCACGTCGATGACACCGGCGCTGGCGGCCGCGGCGAACAGCACGAAGGCGAACTCGCCGCCCTGCGCCATCACCACGCCACGGTCCAGTGCCTGCGCATGGCTGCTGCCCATCACCCGCGCCACTGCATAGATGCACAGGGCCTTGGCGACCATCAGCGCCAGCACCAGGCCTACGATCAGCGGCCAGTTGCGCGCCACCACGCCCAGGTCCAGCGCCATGCCCACGCTGAGGAAGAACAGCCCCAGCAGGATGCCGCGGAACGGTTCGATGTCCGCTTCGATCTGGTGCCGGAACGTGGATTCGCTGAGCAGCACGCCGGCCAGGAAGGCGCCCATGGCCATCGACAACCCGGACAGCTGCATCAGCAATGCCGCACCGAGCACCACCAGCAGCGCAGCGGCGGTCATCACTTCGCGCGCCTTGGCGGCGGCGAGGATGCGGAACAACGGATTGAGCAGGAAGCGCCCGACCAGCACCAGGCCGACCACCGCGCCGGCACCGATGGCCACCGAGAGCCAGCGCGACCCTTCGCCACCGGCACTGCCGGCCGAGGGGCCCATGAAGGCCACCAGCGCCAGCAGCGGCACGATCAGCAGGTCTTCGAACAGCAGGATGGAGACGATCTTCTGGCCGGGCGGCAGGGCGATGTCACCGCGCTCGGCCAGCAGCTGCATCACCACCGCGGTGGAGGTCAGCACGAAGCCGGTGGCGCCGATGAAGGCCACCTGCCAGGGCAGCCCGAACAGCTTGGCCACCAGGGTCAGCACGATCGCGCAGGTAAGGATCTGTGCGGTGCCCAGGCCGAAGATTTCCTTGCGCAGGCTCCACAGGTGCGAGGGCCGCATCTCCAGGCCGATCACGAAAAGAAACATCACCACGCCGAGTTCGGCGGTGTGCAGGATTGCCTGCGGATCGGAGAACCAGCCCAGCCCGAACGGCCCGATCGCCAGGCCGGCAGTGAAGTACCCCAGCACCGACCCGAGGCCGAAACGCCGGAACAACGGCACCATCACCACTGCCGCGCCCAACAGGGCGACGACCTTGACCAGTTCACTGCTTGCAGCTGCTTCCACCGCCATGCGGCCATTCCTGTGATGCGTTGAAGTGCGTCAACGATAGGGCATGCAGGAGGCAATCAATAGCACGTGGGTTGCGGTTCATTGTTCCGCGGATGAAACGGGCGATAAATTCATCGCCATGTCGTTCCATCTGGCACTGCGAACGTACGGCTGCCGCTGCGCTCGCCGACCATGGGTCGGCGCTACCGGTGGCACGGCACTGCGTGCCAGATTGGTGCCTCTGTAGCGCCGAGCCACGCTCGGCGAGCGCAGCGGGCGGATCAGCGACCGGCGCAGAACGCGGCGTAATCGATGTAGCCGGGGAAATCCCGACCGGGGGCGCAGACCGCGCAGTGTGGATCCGGCGACAGCCGGGTTTCGCGGAAGCGCATTTCCAGTGCATCGAAGCGCAGCAGTCGTCCGGTCAGCGGCTCGCCGATGCCCAGAAGCAGCTTCAGCACCTCGGTGGCCTGCAGCACGCCGGCCAGGCCCGGTAGAACGCCCAGTACGCCGGCTTCGGCGCAGTTGGGGGCGAACTCCGGCGGCGGGGGCTGGGGAAACAGGCAGCGGTAGCACGGCGCCACACCGCGCTGGCGGCCGGCATCGAACACGCTCACCTGGCCGTCGAAGCGCTCGATGGCCGCGTATACCAAGGGCGCGGCGTGCTTGATGCACGCATCATTGAGCAGGTAGCGCAGCGGGAAGTTGTCCGAACCATCCAGCACCACGTCCACGCCTTCCATCAGCGCGTCGATGTTGGCCGAGGTGGCACGCTCGGTGATGGCTTCGACGGTGATGGAGGGATTCAGCGCCAGCAGGCGCTCGCGCGCCGAGTCGACCTTGAACTGGCCGACGCCGGCTTCGGTATGCACGATCTGCCGGTGCAGGTTGCTGCGCTCCACGCGGTCGTCGTCGACGAAGCGCAGCTGCCCTACTCCGGCGGCGGCCAGATAGAAGCCGGCCGGCGAGCCCAGCCCGCCCGCGCCGAGCACCAGCACGCGTGAACGCTGCAGTTTGCGCTGGCCGGCCTCACCCACTTGCGGCAGCAGCAGCTGGCGGGAATAGCGGTCGAAGAAATCACGGTCTTCGGCAGAGCTTGGCGGCTGCACCAGCGGCAGTTGCTGCGCACGCCAGGCCACGGTGCCGCCGGTTACCGAGGCGACGTTCGCATAACCCGCCGCGTGCAGGAACAGCGCAGCATCGGCTGAGCGTTTGCCGGTCTGGCAGATCAGCAGGATGTCTTGATCCTGCTGGGGCAGGTGCGCGGCCGGGTCGGCCTGCAGGTCAGCCAGGGTGATGCCGCGTGCGCCTTCGGCCATGCCGCCGGCGCGCTCGAGCGGCTGGCGTACGTCGATCAGCACGGCGCCTTCGGAAAGGCGCTGCAGGGCGAGTTCGGGGGAGATTTCGAGGATGCGCATGGCCGCATTATCGGCCATGCGCATCAGGTCGGCACACTGCCGCTGCGCTCGCCGACCGTGGCTCGGCGCTACCGGGGGTTGGCTTGGTAGCGCCGAGCCATGCTCGGCGGAATCTCTCCGCACACTGCCGCTGCGCTCGCCGACCATGGGTCGGCGCTACCGGGTCAGCGGCCCTTGACGTGCTTCATCAGGCGGCGCTTGGCCTTGACCTGGCGTTCGGTCAGCGGGTTCTTCTTGCCTTCGTACGGGTTGGTACCCTCGCGGAAGATGAACTGCACCGGCGTGCCGACCAGCTTGAAACGCTTGCGGAAGAAGTTTTCCAGGTAGCGCTTGTAGGTCTCCGAGAGTTCCTTCAGGCGCGTGCCGTGCACGATGAAGGTCGGCGGGTTGGCTCCGCCCGGATGCACGTAACGCAGCTTGGACACATGCCCACGGATGGTCGGCGGCGGATTGGCGGTGTAGGCCATTTCCAGCGCTTGGTTCACTTCGCTGGTGCTGAACTGGTGGTTCGCCGAATCGTGAGCGCGGTGGATCGCGTTGAACAGCTCACGCAGCCCGGAGCCGTGCATCGCCGAGATGCGCACCGATTCGGCCCACGGCACGAAGCCCAGCCGCAGCGACAACTGGGTCTCTGCCTGCTCACGCTGGTAGTCGGTCAGTCCGTCCCACTTGTTGATCGCGATGACCAATGCACGCCCGGCATCGAGTACCGCGCCGAGCACGGTGGCGTCCTGGTCGGTCACGCCTTCATGCGCGTCCAGCATCAGCACCGCGACCTGGCACTGTTCGATGGCCTGCATGGTCTTGACGACCGAGAATTTCTCCACGGCTTCGTCCACGCGGCCACGACGGCGCAGGCCGGCGGTGTCGATCAGACGGTAGTCGCGGCCCTCGCGTTCCAGGTCCACCGAGATCGAATCGCGAGTGGTGCCCGGCACTTCCGAGGCGATCATCCGTTCCTCGCCGAGGATGCGGTTGACCAGCGTCGACTTGCCCACGTTGGGGCGGCCGACGAAGGCGATGCGCACGCGGTTCGGATCGTTGTCCATCTCTTCGGCGCTGCCCTCTTCCGGCAGGCGCTCGACGATTTCCTCCAGCAGATCGTCCAGACCCTGGCGATGCGCCGCCGAGACGGTCAGCATCTCGCTGAAGCCGTAGCGCGAAAACTCCGCACGCACGGTGTGCTCGTCGGTACCGTCGATCTTGTTGATCAGCAGCACCTTCGGCTGCTGCTGCTTGCGCAGCCAGGCCAGGATGTCGTCGTCCAGCGAAGAGGTGCCATCGCGCGCATCGACTACGAAGACGATCAGATCGGCCTCTTCGGCGGCGGCACGGGCCTGGCGCGCGGTGGCGCCGGCCAGGCCTTCTTCTTGTTCGGCGATGCCGCCGGTATCCACGATCAGGAAGTGATTGTCCTCATCCAGGCGACAGACACCGTAGTTGCGGTCACGGGTCACGCCGGGCTGGTCATGGACCAGCGCGTCGCGGGTGCGCGTGAGCGCATTGAAGATTGTGGACTTGCCGACATTCGGCCGTCCGACCAGGGCGACCAGGGGCAGCATCGCGTTTACTCCGTGATTAATTGGCCAACCGGAAAGCGGTCAGCTTGCCTTCGATGTTCTGCACCAGCAGGACCCCGTCGGCGACTATCGGTTGGGCCTTGACGGTCCCGCCGGTCTTTGCCCGGGCGGCCATCGCGCCATCGGACTGTTGCAGCCAGTGAACGTAGCCGTCGAGATCGCCGACGACCACGTAATCGCCCTGCAGGGCCGGGCCGGTCAGCTGGCGCCGGGCCAGGCCGGTCTGCGACCAGCTGGCCGCACCGCTCTGCTTGTCCAGGCCGAACACACCGCCCTGGTTGTCGGTGACGATCACGTAGGACGAGGACAGCGTGACGCCGCCTGCTCCACCGTGGTCGCGCGTCCACAACGGACGCCCGGTCGGACCTTCGATGGCGATGGTCTGGTTCTTGAAGCTGCTGGCGTACAGCGTGTTGCCTTCCAGCACCGGCGCACCGTCCACGTCGGACATGCGATCCAGCTCGGTGCGCCCTTCCGGGTTGCCGACCACCTGGTCCCACAGGGTGCGGCCATCAGCCGCGCCCAGCGCAGCCAGGGTGCCGTCATCGTTGCCGACGAACACCACGCCCGGGCCCTGCACCACCGGCGCGTTGCCGCGCACGGTCAGCATCGGCAGTTCGCGCGGGTTGAACCAGCGCTGGGTGCCGTTGGTGGCGTCGAAGGAGGTGATGCGGCCATCATTGCTGCGCACGAACACCATGCCCTGGCCGACGGCCGGGGCCGAGATCACTTCGCCCGGCACCCTTGCGCGCCACTTTTCGGTGCCATCAGCGGCATCCAGCGCGATCACCTGGCCGTCCAGCGTGCCGATGACCACCAGGCCCTCGCCCACGCCCGGACCACCGGAAAGGCGCAGCTTGGGCTTCTTCTTTTCCTTGGCCGGCTCATAGGTCCAGACCTTCTTGCCGGTCTGCAGGTCGATGGCATGCACGCCGCCGGTGATGGCAGCGGCATACACGCGGCCGTCGGCGACTGCCGGACCCTGGCGCACGCCGATGCGATCCTCGCCCTTGCCCAGGTTGACCGTCCACAGCTTGTCGACCTTGACGGTGGCGTCGAACTTCACCAGTTCCACCGGCTCCTGCAGTTTCTTGGCTTCGGCGTCCTTGCCGGCGAACCAGCCCTTGACCGTGCTGCAACCGGACAGCGCCATGCCGAGCATGGCAACCGTGGCAACCCGCTTGAGGATGACCATCTGACTCATTACACCGACTCCTCAGTCGCCGCGACGGTGCCGCCGGCGTCCATCAACTTGGTTTCCAGCAGGCGCCGCTGCGGCGCTGCCACGTCCAGCGTCTTCAGCGCTTTCTCATACTGCCCACGCGCTTCATCGCGCTTGCCGGTGGCCATCAGGGCATCGCCGTGGATTTCCAGCGAACCGGGATCGGCGGCGTTGCCCAGCAGGGTGATCGCTTCGCTGCCCTTGCCGGTGGCCACCAGCAGGCGCGCGATGCGCTGGTCCACGACCTGCTTGAGGTCGCCTTCCACCTTCACCGCGCGCAGGGTCGCCAGCGCGTCTTCATCCTTGCCCGCTTCCACCTGCGCCTTGGCCAGCTGCAGGGCAGCCAGTTCGGAATAGATGTTGGACGGACCGGCGTCGAGCGCCTTGACCGCCTTGCCGGCGTCGTCGAGCTTGTTTTCCTGGATACCCTTGAGCACCTTCTGGTATTCGACGTTGGCCGAAGCCAGCTTGTTGCCGTGCTCCTGCTGCCAGTAGCCCCAGCCCCAGATGGCACCCACGGCGATCACTACGCCGCCGATGATGCTCAGGCCATTCTTCCGCAGCCAGGTGCGGACGCGTTCACTTTGTTCGTGCTCGTCGAGCAGGTCGTCGATCGCCATGCGTACTCTCGCCCTACCCGAGCCGGAGACAAGCTCGCCGGGGAGGACTGTTCAATGGGTTGTGGATTCCGGTCCGGGCCTCAGTTTGAAACCGGGACCACGGAGCCCTCAGAGGATACCGTAAAGCGTGCGACGTTGGCTCGCCGATACGGGCCAAGGTCGATGATGGCGCCGTTCTGCTGAACCTGCACCTGCGCGGCATTGCCCAGCACCACCCGGCCGACCTGGCCCGGAGTGAAGCTGCGCGACTGGCCGGCCTGGATCAACGCCTTTTCCACCGTGCTGCCATCCGGCGCGGTGATCTCCACCCAACTGTCACCGCTGAACTGAAGGCCGAGTGCGCCCTTGGTCGTGGCCGGTTCGCTGGGCGCCGCAGGCCGCGGCACCGGCGTCAGCGAGGCCACGTACGGCTGCGTGACAGGACGCGCCGGCGCGACGGCCGGGGCAGCAACGCCGGTGGTGGCCGGATCGTCGTTGCGCGGCGGAGCCACGGCGACGGTGGCCGGAATCACATCCAGCGAGGCCGTGCTCGGCCCCTGGCCATCTGCATCCAGATGGCTGCGGGTGGCGAACCAGACCGGCACCGCCAGCGCGGCGGTGATGCCCACGTACAGCAGACGCCGGCCAACGCTTTCGGCAATGCGGCGCGCACGCGGGGTATGGGTATGGCTGACCAGGGTGGGCGGAACGATCGGGCCGACCTGCGCCTGTTCCAGCACCTCGCCTACGTCCACGCCCAGCAGGCGCGCATAGCTGCGCAGCTGGCCGCGGACGAATACCGGCGCACCGAGCCGCTGCCATTGTTCTTCTTCCAGTGAACGCACCACCTGCGCCGGCATGTGCAGGCGCTGGGCCACATCATCAAGCGTCAGTCCTGCCGCTTCACGGGCCTGGCGCAGGCGTTGGCCACAGCCGGCGGCCGTCTCGAAAGCGTTCACGGTCTGGTTGTCAGTCACAGTGCTTCAACCCTTGGAATTGAGGTCCGCTTCCTGCGGAAATTCCTGTCGAATCCGCTGCTGGTAGCGCTCAGCGGCTCGCTGATCACCCAGTCGCGTCTCTATTTGCGACGCCAGTTGTAACACGGAACGCGTTGGCGGTGCAGCCGCGAGCCGGCGCTCGGAGAACGCGCGCGCTTCCATGTAACGGCCATTGTCGAAGGAAAGCTGGGCCATGGCATCCAATGCCTGGGCATCGCGCGGGTCCTGTGCGAGCGCCGCGCGCAGGTAGCGCTCGGCAGGCACCGGCTGCTTGGCACGGAGCGCGCACGCACCGGCATTGGACAAGGCGACGCCGGGACTGGAATAACCGGGCGCTGCGATGGCGCGCTCGAACATGCCGAGCGACGCTTCGGCGTTGCCGTGATCACACATCCAGGCCGCGTAGTTGTTCAATACGTCGCCGCGCTCGGGGGCCTGTGCTACGGCGCGCTGCAGCAGCTCACCGGCACGCGGACCCTCGCCCCGACGGTCGGCGATGGCGGCCAGCAGCAGCAGCGCGTCGGGCCGATCGGGCATGAGCTTGAGCGCGGCACGCGCGCGCTTCTCCGCAGAGTCCAGCTTGCCGGTGCCGAAGTCCGAGCCGGCCAGGGTCAGCTGGCTCTGGTACTGGTGCAGCTTGCGGATACGACCGTCATCCTGGGCCACGTAGGTGGGCGCCACCGCCAGTTGCGCCTTGGGCAGTTTGACGCCCTTGGAGCCGCTGTTGCAGGCGGCCAGCGCCAACGCACACAGCGCAGCGAGGGCCAGCGTCGATGCGCGGTCAGGCCGCTGCATCACGCCCGGCGCCTTCCTTGATGGCCTTGTCGAGCGTCTTGTTGAACTCGGCCTGGCGGCGGGTGCGATCCATCACCTGCCCTTTCAACTGGCCACACGCCGCATCGATGTCATCACCGCGCGTGCGACGCACCATGGTCAGCACGTTGCTGTCCAGCAGGATGGTCTGGAACGCGCGGATCTGCACATCGTCCGAGCGCTCGTAGCGGGTGCCCGGGAACGGATTGAACGGAATCAGGTTGATCTTGCCCGAGCCCTTGGCCTGCACCGCGTTGTCGAACTGGCGCATTAGACGGGCCAGTGCACGGGCGTGCTCGGGCTGGTCGTTGATCCCCTTCATCAGGGTGTATTCGAAGGTCACCGATTCGCGGCGCTTGTTGGCGCGCAGGTAGCGCGCGCAGGAGGCCATCAGATCGGCGATCGGGTACTTCTTGTTGAGCGGCACCAGCGTCTCGCGCAGCTCGTCGGTCGGCGCATGCAGCGAAACGGCCAGCGACACGTCGCTTTCGGTGGAAAGGCGGTCGATCTGCGGCACCAGGCCGGAGGTGGACAGCGTCACCCGCTTGTTGGCCAGGCCGTAGCCCAGGTCATCGCGCATCACGCTCATGGCACGCACGACGTTGTCGAAATTCATCAGCGGCTCGCCCATGCCCATCATCACCACGTTGGTGAGGCGACGCTGCTTGTGCGGGATGTTGCCCAGGTGGCGCGCGGCCACCCACACCTGGCCGATGATCTCGGCGGTGGAAAGGTTGCGGTTGAAGCCCTGCGTGGCGGTCGAACAGAAGGTGCAGTTCAGCGCGCAGCCGACCTGCGAGGACACGCACAGCGTGCCGCGGTTCTTGTCCGGGATGTAGACCGCCTCGATGGCGTTCTTGCCATCGGTGCCCATCGCCAGCAGCCACTTGTGGGTGCCGTCGGCGGACGGTTTTTCGAACACGATGTTCGGGACCAGGACCTCGGCATGTTCCTGCAGCTTGGCGCGCAGGTTCTTGCCGAGGTCGGTCATCTCATCGAAGTCGGTGACGTAGTGATGGTGGATCCACTTCATCACCTGGTGGGCCCGGAACTTCTGTTCGCCCAGTTTCTCGACGAAAAAGCGCTCCAGGCCCGCGCGATCGAGGTCGAGCAGGTTCTGCTTGCCAGCCGTGGGTGCCGACTTCGGCAGCGGCTGGATGGCGGGTGTCTGTACGACCTCGTTCACGTCGACCTCTTAGCGGGAAACCACTTCGGTAGCGGCAAAGAAATAAGCGATTTCGTTGGTGGCGTTCTCGACCGAGTCCGAGCCGTGGGCGGCGTTGGCATCGATGGATTCAGCGAAATCGGCGCGGATGGTGCCCGGCGCAGCTTCCTTCGGGTTGGTGGCACCGAGCAGGTCACGGTGGGCCAGCACGGCGTTCTCGCCTTCCAGGGCCTGGATCATCACCGGGCCGGAGATCATGAACTCGACCAGTGCGTTGAAGAACGGACGCTCGCGGTGCACGGCGTAAAAGCCTTCGGCTTCGCGGCGCGACAGCTGCTTGTACTTGGCGGCGACGACCTTCAGGCCAGCCTTCTCGAAGCGGGCGTAGATTTCACCGATGACGTTCTTGGCAACGGCGTCCGGCTTGATGATCGAAAGGGTGCGCTCCAGCGCCATGGTGGTATCTCCGAAAGTCCGGGCCACTCAAGGCCCGAGGGTAACATGAAAAAAACCCGCGTCAAAACGCGGGCTTAGCCTGATAAACGTGCGCGGATTGTAACGCCTCGCTCCCCGCCACGGTAGCCCTGGCCATTCATGTAATACACAGGGATGAACGCAGGCATCAATATGCTGCGGCGCACAATGCACTGGACCGTGGGCGGGTCTAATATCAAACAATCGTTTGATTGAACCTGTCCCACCCCATGGCCAAACCCGCCCACTTCTCCACCAAGGACCGCATTCTCGGCGCTGCCGAAGAGCTGTTCGCGCTGCATGGCTTTGCCGGGACCTCGCTGCGCCAGGTGACCACCCAGGCGGACGTGAACATCGCGGCGGTCAACTACCACTTCGGCTCCAAGGAAAACCTGGTCAACGAGGTGTTCCGCCGGCGCATGGACGAAATGACCGCCGCGCGCATGGGCCAGCTGGAAAGGGCCCGCAGTGACCACCCGGGCGAGCTGCGGCCGGTGCTGGCCGCCTTCGTCGAACCGGCGCTGGCGATGGCCCAGGACCGCCAGAGCGGTGGCGCCTTCGTGCGGGTGATCGCGCGCGCCTACGCCGAAAAGAACGACAACCTGCGCCGCTTCCTTTCCGACCACTACGGGCATGTGCTGCGCGATTTCGGCCGCGCCATCGCCGGTTGCGTGCCGGGCCTGAGCAAGGAGGAGCTGTACTGGCGGCTGGACTTCCTGGCCGGCTCGTTGACCTACGCCATGGCCGATTTCGGCCTGATCAAGCGTCCCGCCGGTGTCACCGAAGAAGCCCATCGTGCACAGGCCGCCCAGGAACTCATCCACTTCGCCGAGGCCGGTTTCCGCGCCGCGGCACGCAGCGAAGGCAGCCCCACGCCTTCGACCCCTGCCCCCTCCCTTTCCACCCAGTAACTGCTGACCAACCAAGGCTTATCGACATGTCCAATTCCCTGCCAGTCCGCCGCGCCGCCGTGCTGGGTGCCGGCGTCATGGGTGCCCAGATCGCCGCCCACCTCACCAACGCCGGTGTCGACACCGTGCTGTTCGACCTGCCCGCCAAGGAAGGTCCCGCCGATGGCGTGGTGATCAAGGCAATCGCCAACCTGACCAAGCTGAGCCCGGCCCCGCTGGCCAGCAAGTCCTACGCCGAAGCGATCACCCCGGCCAACTACGAAACGGGGCTTGAGCAGCTGCGCGACTGCGACCTGATCATCGAGGCCATCGCCGAACGCATGGACTGGAAGCAGGACCTGTACAAGAAGATCGCCCCGTTCGTGGCCGACCACGCCGTGCTGGCCTCCAACACCTCCGGGCTGGGCATCAACAAGCTGGCCGACGTGCTGCCCGAGCAGCTGCGCCACCGTTTCTGCGGCGTGCATTTCTTCAACCCGCCGCGCTACATGCACCTGGCCGAACTGATCCCCGCCACCTCCACGGATGCGGCGGTGCTGGAAGCGCTGGAAGCGTTCCTGGTCACCACCTTGGGCAAGGGCGTGGTGTACGCCAAGGACACCCCGAACTTCATCGGCAACCGCATCGGCGTGTTTTCGATCCTGTCCACGATCCACCACACGCAGGAATTCGGCCTGGGCTTCGACGAAGTCGACGGCCTGACCGGCCCGCTGGTCGGCCGCCCGAAGTCGGCGACCTACCGCACCTCCGACGTGGTCGGCCTGGACACCATGGTGCACGTGATCAAGACCATGGGCGACACCCTGCCGAATGATCCGTGGCATGAGTTCTTCAAGTCGCCGAAGTGGCTGGACGCGCTGATTTCCAAGGGCGCATTGGGCCAGAAGACCGGCGCCGGCATCTTCCGCAAGGTCGGCAAGGACATCGTGGTGCTGGACCTGGAAAAACAGGACTACCGCCCGGCCGACCGCAGCGCCGCCCCGGAAGTGGTCGAGATCCTGAAGATCAAGAACCCGGCCGAGAAGTTCGCCAAGCTGCGCGAGAGCCAGCACCCGCAGGCGCAGTTCCTGTGGGCGACCTTCCGCGACCTGTTCCATTACAGTGCCTACCACCTGGCCGACATCGCCGAGACCGCGCGCGACGTCGACCTGGCCATCCGCTGGGGCTACGGCTGGTCGCTGGGCCCGTTCGAAACCTGGCAGGCCGCCGGCTGGAAGCAGGTCGCGCAGTGGATCGCCGATGACATCGTGGCGGGCAAGAGCATGAGCAGCGCGCCGCTGCCGGACTGGGTGTTCGACGGCCGCGATGGCGTGCACGCCGCCGAGGGCAGCTACAGCCCGTCGCGCAATGCCAAGCTGCCGCGCTCGGCGTTGCCGGTGTACCAGCGCCAGCGCTTCCCCGATCCGCTGCTGGGCGAGACGTTCGCCCCGGGCGAAACCGTGTTCGAAAACGACGGCGTGCGCATGTGGCACGACGGCGACGGCATCGCGGTGGTCAGCTTCAAGACCAAGATGAACACCGTTTCCGACCACGTGCTTGACGGCCTGCAGGAAGCGATCAAGCGCGCCGAGCAGGGCTTCCAGGGCCTGGTGATCTGGCAGCAGAAGGAACCCTTCTCCGCCGGTGCCGACCTGGCCGGCGCACTGGGCCTGCTGCAGGCCGGCAAGGTCGAGCAGTTCGAAGAGATGGTGCACAACTTCCAGCGCACCAGCCAGGCGATCAAGTACTCGCTGGTGCCGGTGGTGACCGCCGTGCGCGGCCTGGCACTGGGGGGTGGCTGCGAGTTCCAGATGCACAGCGCCAAGAGCGTGGCGTCGCTGGAAAGCTACATCGGCCTGGTCGAGGCCGGCGTGGGCCTGCTGCCCGCCGGCGGTGGCCTGAAGGAACTGGCGGTGCGTGCTTCGCAGGCAGCCGGTCCGGGCGGTGATGTGTTCGCCGAACTGAAGAAGACCTTCGAAACCGTGGCGATGGCCAAGGTGTCCAACTCGGCCGTCAACGCCAAGGAACTGGGCCTGATGCGGGCCACCGACAAAGTGGTGTTCAACAGCCACGAGGCGCTGTACATCGCCAAGGCCGAGGTGCGCGCACTGGCCGAAGGCGGCTATCGCCCGCCGATGCCGGCGCGCCGCATCCAGGTCGCCGGCGACGTCGGTATCGCCACCTTCAAGATGATGCTGGTCAACATGCTGGAAGGCCGCTTCATCAGCCCGTACGACTACGAGATCGCCGTGCGCATCGCTACCGTGCTGTGCGGTGGCGAAGTGGATCGCGGCACGCTGGTGGACGAAGAGTGGCTGCTGACCCTGGAGCGCAAGCACTTCGTCGAACTGGCCCAGCAGGAGAAGACCCAGGCCCGCATCGCGCACATGCTGAAGACCGGCAAGCCGCTGCGCAATTGATCGCCCCTCCCTGCTTTCGGTGGGTGCCGACCGTTGGTCGGCACTCCTGCTAAAAATTTCGAGAGATCACTGCAATGACCAAGCAAATCCAGGACGCCTACATCGTCGCCGCCACCCGTACTCCGGTGGGCAAGGCGCCCAAGGGCGTGTTCCGCAATACCCGCCCCGATGACATGCTGGCCCATGTACTCCGCTCCGTGGTCGCGCAGGCGCCGGGCATCGACGTCAACCGCATCGACGATGCGATCATCGGCTGCGCCATGCCCGAGGCCGAGCAGGGCATGAACGTGGCCCGCATCGGCGTGCTGCTGGCCGGCCTGCCGGACACCATCGCTGCGCAGACCGTCAACCGCTTCTGCTCCTCCGGCCTGCAGGCGGTGGCGATGGCCGCCGACCAGATCCGCCTGGGCAATTCGGACCTGATGCTGGCCGGTGGCACCGAGTCGATGTCGATGGTGCCGATGATGGGCAACAAGATCGCGATGGCACCGAGCGTGTTCGACAACGATCACGTCGCCATCGCCTATGGCATGGGCATCACCGCCGAGAAGGTCGCCGAGGAATGGAAGGTGTCGCGCGAGGAGCAGGATGCCTTTGCCCTCGCCTCGCACCAGAAGGCGATCGCGGCGATCCAGAACGGCGAGTTCAAGGACGAGATCAGTCCCTACGACGTGCGCACCCGCCAGCCGGACCTGGCTGACGGCCGCCGCATCATCACCCGCGACAAGGTGGTGGACACCGATGAAGGCCCGCGCCCGGATTCGTCCGCCGAAGGCCTGGCCAAGCTGCGCCCGGTGTTCCGCAACGGCCAGTTCGGTGGCACGGTGACGGCCGGCAACTCCTCGCAGATGAGCGATGGCGCCGGTGCGGTACTGCTGGCCTCGGAGCAGGCGATCAAGGATTACGGCCTGACCCCGTTGGCGCGTTTCGTCAGTTTCTCCGTGGCCGGTGTACGCCCGGAAGTGATGGGCATCGGCCCGATCGCCGCGATTCCCAAGGCCCTCAAGCAGGCCGGCCTGAGCCAGGACCAGCTGGACTGGATCGAGCTCAACGAAGCCTTCGCCGCGCAGTCGCTGGCGGTGATCCGCGATTGCGGCCTGGATCCGTCCAAGGTCAACCCGCTGGGCGGGGCGATTGCGCTGGGTCACCCACTGGGCGCGACCGGTGCGATCCGTACCGCGACCCTGCTGCATGGCCTGCGTCGTCGCCAGCAGAAGTACGGCATGGTGACGATGTGCATCGGCACCGGCATGGGCGCGGCGGGCATCTTCGAATCCCTGTAAGGGGTTGTGGTTGCCGGGGCTGCGCCCCGGCACCCTGCTTCTTTGAAGCAACGGCAACAGCAGAGGCTGTGGGGCTGTGTGTTTGGCTGTCCCGTATACACATCTGACGCTGCCGCGATCGT
>NZ_PJAY01000036.1:0-307 GCF_002836635.1 Stenotrophomonas sp. Bg11-02 | reverse complement strand
TGAACTGGTCGTGCTGCCGGCCGGCCAGGGCGTGCTGCCGGCCGGGGCCCTGCTGAAGGCCGACAACACTGCGGCGGAAGACGGCGCCGAGGCAGTGAAGGTCCTCTATGGTGCGGTGGACACCGGTGACCCCGGAACGTCGTTGCCCTCGAAGGGCACGGCGGTGGTGCGCGATGCCGAGGTATTCGGCGAGATGCTTTCGTACGGCGATGCCACCGACGACCAGAAGCTGCTCAGTGCGCTGAGCCTGGCCGAGTCCGGAATCATCGTGCGCTGGACCAAGAAGCCGGTCGCGTCCAACGCCGCC
>NZ_PJAY01000035.1:0-371 GCF_002836635.1 Stenotrophomonas sp. Bg11-02 | reverse complement strand
GGGCGATGCTGGCGGGCGGCGCACTCGCTTCGCTGGCATGGAACGGCCACGCCGCCGCTGGCGAGGGCTTGGCAGGCGCGGTCCGGCTTGCTGCAGGCATCGTCCATCTTCTCGCGGCAGGCGGCTGGATCGCAGCGGTCCTGATGTTCCTTGCCATGCTGCTGCGCGGCAAAGAGACGAACGGCAGCGGGCGTCTGCGATCAACGCATGACTTTCTACATGGTTTTTCGACGCTGGGAACGATCTTCGTTGGTGCGCTCATCGTGTCCGGCATCGCGCACTACGGGGATCTCACCGCGTGGTCGTTTTCGGCCCTGTTCCAGAGCACCTACGGGAAGTTGCTGCTGTTCAAACTGGCCCTGTTCGCTGGA
>NZ_PJAY01000034.1:0-371 GCF_002836635.1 Stenotrophomonas sp. Bg11-02 | reverse complement strand
CGGCGACGCTGGCGGGCGGCGCACTCGCTTCTCTGGCATGGAACGGCCACGCCGCCGCCGGTGAGGGCGTGGCAGGCGCGGTCCGGCTTGCTGCGGGTCTCGTGCATCTTCTCGCGGCAGGCGGCTGGATCGCAGCGGTCTTGATGTTCCTGGGGATGCTCCTGCGCGGCAAGGAGGCCTCCGGCAGCGGGCGTCTGCGATCAACGCATGACTTTCTGCATGGATTTTCGACGCTGGGAACGATTTTCGTTGCTGCGCTCGTCGTGTCCGGCATCGCGCACTACGGGGATCTCACTGCGTGGTCGTTGTCGGCCCTGTTTCAGAGCACCTACGGGAAGTTGCTGCTGTTCAAACTGGCCCTGTTCGCTTGT
>NZ_PJAY01000033.1:0-443 GCF_002836635.1 Stenotrophomonas sp. Bg11-02 | reverse complement strand
CGGCGCGAATTGGCATGCTGCGGCCGGTTTCATCGCCTAGCGGGTAGCGCCTGGTGATGACCTTGTCGACCAGCCGCTCCCAGTCCTCGAGGTACTTCGGCGGGTCGAGCGGCAGGAAGCCACCGGAACCGTCCGGACGTGTCGACGTGCGCAGCGTGAAGGAATCCACCACCCAACGCTCCAGCTGGCCCGATTCGTTCACGCCGAACCCCAGAATCAGCACCACGAACCGGTTAGCTTGGTTGTCCACGGTCGCGACGAGGAAGCGCACGCCGGCAGGCACGTAGCCTGACGGCCACGTCTCTGCTCGCTCCTTCATTTCGTTCGGATCGCTGGAGGACCTTGCCGCCATCGGCACGTAATTGATGGCGCCGTCGACGTTGTGCGTCGTCTTCAACGGCCGTTCTTCGCCCGTGCTGGCAAAGGTGCGCATCGCCTGCAGA
>NZ_PJAY01000032.1:0-443 GCF_002836635.1 Stenotrophomonas sp. Bg11-02 | reverse complement strand
TGGCGCGAATCGGCATGCTGCGGCCGGTTTCATCGCCCAGCGGATAGCGCCTGGTGATGACCTTGTCGACCAGCCGCTCCCAGTCCTCGAGGTACTTCGGCGGGTCAAGCGGCAGGAAGCCACCGGAACCGTCCGGACGCGTCGACGTGCGCAGGGTGAAGGAATCCACCACCCAACGCTCCAGCTGGCCCGATTCGTTCACGCCGAACCCCAGAACCAGCACCACGAACCGGTTGGCCTGGTTGTCCACAGTGGCGACGAGGAAGCGGACGCCGGCAGGCACGTAGCCTGACGGCCACGTCTCTGCTCGCTCCTTCATTTCGTTCGGGTCGCTGGAGGACCTGGCCGCCATCGGCACGTAATTGATGGCGCCGTCGACGTTGTGCGTCGTCTTCAGCGGCCGTTCTTCGCCCGTGCTGGCAAAGGTGCGCATCGCCTGCAGG
>NZ_PJAY01000031.1:0-513 GCF_002836635.1 Stenotrophomonas sp. Bg11-02 | reverse complement strand
GCGGACGGTTTCCAGGTAGTCGGCCGGGGCGAAGCGCGTGATGAACATGTCCGGCACGCCCAGCGGGAACGCGATAGCTTCGCCTTCCGGGATGAACGGATTTTCGCCGATGCCGCCCGGCAGCTCCTCGAAGGTCACGCCCGCGAAGTTGAATCCCTGGCGCATGTCATCACGCAGGGCGGCGCCGTCCTGCCAGCGCGAATAGGCGTCCTTCACCTGCTTGTGCTCGGTCAGATCGTCGAAGAAGCTGGCGCTGCAGAAGACATGGATGCCGCGGTGCGGCACCCCGCCCAGCTTGGCTTCGATCTCGCGCTTGATCGCCAGCACCTTCGCACGCACGCGGGTATCAGCAGTACCGAGCTGGAGGCCGAGCACGGTCTGCTCAACGCCGAATTCCTCGTACAGATCGACAATGGTCGAGCCGTCGGCATCCAGCACCTCGCCGCGCAGGGCCCCGATGCGGTGGTACTCGATGGTGTAGTCCAGGTCGCGCTTGTGAACGGCCTGCAGGGA
>NZ_PJAY01000030.1:0-513 GCF_002836635.1 Stenotrophomonas sp. Bg11-02 | reverse complement strand
GCCCTGCAGGCCGTCCACAAGCGCGACCTGGACTACACCATCGAGTACCACCGCGTCGGCGCCCTGCGCGGCGAGGTGCTGGACGCCGACGGCTCGACCATTGTCAATCTGTACGAGGAGTTCGGCGTCGAGCAGACCGTACTTGGCCTCCAGCTCGGTACTGCCGATACCCGGGTGCGTGCGAAGGTGCTGGCGATCAAGCGCCAGATCGAGGCCAAGCTGGGCGGGGTGCCGCACCGTGGCATCCACGTCTTCTGCAGCGCCAGCTTCTTCGACGATCTGACCGAGCATAAGCAGGTGAAGGAGGCCTACTCGCGCTGGCAGGACGGCGCCGCGCTGCGCGATGACATGCGCCAGGGCTTCACCTTCGCTGGCGTGACCTTCGAGGAGCTGCCGGGCGGCATCGGCGAGGATCCGTTCATCCCGGAAGGCGAGGCCATCGCCTTCCCGCTGGGCGTGCCGGACATGTTCATCACACGCTTCGCCCCGGCCGACTACTTGGAAACCGTCCGG
>NZ_PJAY01000029.1:0-614 GCF_002836635.1 Stenotrophomonas sp. Bg11-02 | reverse complement strand
TTCCGCCGGCGACGTTCCCCAGCTGCTGCTGAACGCTGATCGGCTGAAAGACACGGTCGACGCAAACGTAAAGCGGGCCGAGCCGGGCCCTGGCTTCTACCACTTCCCGGACTGGCTGCCGGAGGCCTTCTACGCAGAGCTGACCGCAGAGACGCGCACAGCAAATGGCTGGAAGAACCTCGCCGGACGCCGCAACGAAGCCTTCGACTTGAGCGTGTACGCCGAGGGTCTGGCGCTTTGGATGAAGGTCCCGTCGATCGACTGGAAGGCACCGCCGGCATGGGCCGCGGAATGGGACGAAAACCCCGATGTCAGGGCTGACGACGTTGCGCCGCCGCCGGCGCGCACGCGCACCCGACGCGTTATTCGAAGCAAGTACCTGGGACGCTGATATGGCATTCACCAATGAGCAAATCGTTGCGCTGGAAAGCGCGATCGCCAGCGGCATCTTGACCGTTCGGTACGCCGATCGCACCGTCACCTATCAGAGCCTGAAGGAGATGCGCATCACGCTGCGGCAAATGCGCGGCGAGATGGCGGCGCAGGCGCCTGGCAGGCCGCGCGCGCGCCGCACCATCCGCCTCTACCAGTCGGGCAGCGGCAATGTCTGAGGT
>NZ_PJAY01000028.1:0-614 GCF_002836635.1 Stenotrophomonas sp. Bg11-02 | reverse complement strand
CTCCGCCGGCGACGTTCCCCAGCTGCTGCTGAACGCTGATCGGCTGAAAGACACGGTTGACGCAAACGTCAAGCGGGCCGAGCCGGGCCCTGGCTTCTACCACTACCCGGACTGGTTGCCGGATGCCTTCTACGCAGAGCTGACCGCAGAGACGCGCACAGCAAATGGCTGGAAGAACCTCGCCGGACGCCGCAACGAAGCCTTCGACTTGAGCGTGTACGCCGAGGGCTTGGCGCTTTGGCTGAAGGTCCCGTCGATCGACTGGAAGGCGCCGCCGGCATGGGCCGCGGACTGGGACGAAAACCCCGATGTCAGGGCTGACGACGTTGCGCCGCCGCCGGCGCGCACGCGCACCCGACGCGTTATTCGAAGCAAGTACCTGGGACGCTGATATGGCATTCACCAATGAGCAAATCGCTGCGCTGGAAAGCGCGATCGCCAGCGGCATCTTGACCGTTCGGTACGCCGATCGCACCGTCACCTATCAGAGCCTGAAGGAGATGCGCATCACGCTCCGGCAAATGCGCGGCGAGATGGCGGCGCAGGCGCCTGGCAGGCCGCGCGCGCGGCGCACCATCCGCCTCTACCAGTCGGGCAGCGGCAATGTCTGAGGC
>NZ_PJAY01000027.1:0-628 GCF_002836635.1 Stenotrophomonas sp. Bg11-02 | reverse complement strand
CGGTGTGGTCAGGACCAGCTCGACCCAGGTCTGCACGTCGATCGACAAGGGCAGGATCTGCACGTCGCCCAGCACGACACGCGGGAGGTACTGGCCGAACATTGCCAGCACGAGCGTCACCACCGTCAGCGGAAGCGTCCACCAGAACCGGCGCGAGAAGTCGCGCAGTTCCGGATTGTCATCGTCCTCCAGGCTGGGCATTTCCGGCTCCAGCGCCATGCCGCAGAAAGGACAGTTGCCAGGACCCTGTTGCCGGACTTCGGGGTGCATCGGGCAGGTGTAGATGGCGCCGGGCTGGGCCACCTCGGGCTCATCCCGGGACGTCAGGTAGCGCTCGGGATCAGCCACGAACTTCGCGCGGCATCGCTCCGAGCAGAAGTGAAAATGGGCGCCGGCGTGGTCCGCATGATGCGGCGTGGTGGCGGGATCTACCTGCATGCCACAGACCGGGTCGGTTACCCGTCTATCCGCAGTCTCGACAGGGACTGCGCCTGCGGAGTGATGGTCATGGGACGACGGTGAGTTCATGCCGATGCTCGCTTTAGTGGGGATGGACTGCCAAGGCAGTGTGCCATTGGGGGTTACACAGCTATTCGGGGCTGAGCGTCCCGAGCACTGAAACAACAAC